>NZ_JBCEWQ010000176.1:0-16624 GCF_038448545.1 Streptomyces sp. CLV115 | reverse complement strand
GTTCGTCCCCGCGTACTGCGGGGGTACGGGGGTGCCGTGCGCCGGGGTCGGGACCGGCCGCTGCACGGGAGGTGCGGGCGCCCAGGGGCCCGGTCCGCCGTAGGGCGGGGTGCTGTACTCGTCGGGCTCGTGCAGCGGCTTCGTGAGCCGAGCGGCCGGCACGTCGGGCACCGGCCCGGGGGCCGGGGCCGGCGGCGCGTCGGCCGTGGCCACTCCCGGCTGCGGCTCCGCCGTGCCGCTCCCGGCCGCCGCTTCCGTCGCTTCCGTCGCCGAGCCTGCGTCCGGCGCCGTGATCGCGTCCGTCGGTGCATCCGCCGGGTCCGCCACGGGTGTCGGCCCGTCCGGTGCCGTGCGAGTGGTGCGACCCGGTGTGGGCCTGCTCCACCACTTGGCCTTCGGCCCGGTGGACTTCCCGTCTTCCATGCTCTCCCCGCAACTGCCGCAACTGGCCTCTGCACGCCCCGCCAGGGGCGTCCCTCCCGGAACTGCTCCCGGAATTCAACCAGGTTTGCGAATACTTGCGCAGACCCCGTCGGTCAGCGCCGGGAGGAAAGCGGCAGACCGAGATCGGCGGGGTCGGGAAGCGCCGAGGCCGACGACCGTGCCCAGGGCGGTGGTGACGACTGCGTCCCGGACGGTGGCGTGGAGGGCACCGGGGACTGCGTGGCGAGCCGCCCGAAGACCTGGGCGAAGAGCGGGGTGGTGCCGGTCGGACGTATCAGCGGCGGCGCGGACACATTGGTCAGGACGTGCGTGGCCAGGGTGCTCCCGGCAAGGGTCGCGGTGGAGAGCACCGCGGGGGTGGCCGAGGTCGCCGCCGGTGCGACGCTCGGCGCCGTCGACGGGGCGGAGGCGATCGAGCGCTCGCCCGATCCCCTCGCGGCGAGCGTGCCGTGGCTGCCGCCGCCGCGACGGCCGGCCGGGCCGCCGCTCTCGCCGCGCGAAGGCGTGTCGAGCGGGGTCACCGCATTCCCTCCGGCGCCCGTGGCACGGGCCGCCGAGCTGGGGCCCGCACCCGTGGGCAGGGCACCACCGAGGGCGATGGCCGCCAACGAGACGGCACTCGCCGCCGCGAAGGCGAATCTCCGGCCGCGCCAGGGCGACCGCTCGCCCTCCCGGCCCACCTCATGGATCCGGAAACCGGAACGGGAGGGCCCGCCCGGCAGCACGGCGGTCGAGCCGTGCGGGGCGGGGAGGAAGCCGAAGCCGCCGAGCGGCCGGTTCCCCGGCGGGTCCGGGCGGCTGCCGGACGGCTGGATCACGGGGAAGAGCCCGTCGGCGAAGCGCCCGGAGCCGCCGAATGGTCTGTCCGGGCCGTCGTCGTCACCCCCCGGACCCCCTGGAAGGCCCTGCAGCCGGGCGAGGAACCCCTCGGACGGCGACGGCGGGGCGGACTGGGCGAAGACGCTCTTCAGGCGTCGCTGCGCCGCGGCCTCGGCCTTGCACTTGGCGCAGGTCGCGAGGTGGGCGAGCACCCGCTCGCGGGCGTCGTGTTTCAGCTCGCCGTCGACGAGCGCGGCGAGGCGGTCCCCCAGGTGTTGTTCCGCGGGGGTCGGATCTGTGCCACTCACGCCGTTCCGCCCTCCCCTGCAAGGATCGCGCCCGCCAGCGAGCGCTGCTCGGCCCGGGCCTCGGGCGAACGGTGCTGCAACGCCTTGCGCAGGTGCGAGCGGCCGCGGTGGATACGGCTGCGCACGGTGCCGAGCTTCACGCCCAGCGTCGCGGCGATCTCCTCGTACGAAAGGCCCTCGATGTCACAGAGCACGACGGCGGCACGGAACTCGGGCGCGAGGGTGTCCAGCGCCTGCTGCACATCCGCGTCGAAGTGGGTGTCGTTGAAGACCTGCTGCGGGGACGGCTCACGGCTCGGCAGCCGCTCGGCGGCGTCGTCGCCGAGGGAGTCGAAACGGATCCGCTGCTTACGACGGACCATGTCCAGGAACAGGTTGGTCGTAATGCGGTGCAGCCAGCCCTCGAACGTGCCCGGCGTATAGGTCGACAGCGACCGGAACACGCGGACGAAGACCTCCTGGGTGAGGTCCTCGGCATCGTGCTGGTTGCCCGTCAGCCGGTAGGCGAGGCGGTAGACCCGGCCGCTGTGCGTGCTGACGATCTCTTCCCATGAGGGCGGCGTCCACGCCTGGGAGTCCGCATCTGAGGCGAAGGTCGCGGTCGGTGCGGAGTCGTTGGAAGAACGGTCAGCAATGTTGGTCACGGATTTCGGCTCACCCGCCGACCTGAGAAAGCGCCGCAGCACTCCTCCCCGATCCACAGGCGCAGCCGCACCTCCCCTATCGGCTCTGGTGGTGTCCAGTGGAGCCCCTACCATAGCCACCTCGCCCGTTAGCTCCGGATAAGCCTTTTTCCTGCTGGGGCCGGGGATCACCCCGGAAACCGCCGGCCCGTGGCTCCCGGACCCGATCTGCGGGCCGAATCCACGTGCTCTCCCCTGCCTCTCCATAACGCCCGGTCCCATCTGCGGGTTCCCGGGCGCAGCGGATACAGTCACCGTTGCGCCAACTACGGGGACAGGAGAGGGTCATTACCGCCAACCGGCTGACGAGCTGGGCGTTCGCCGACGCCTTTGTCGCCGAGGACGAAGCACTGCACTGGGCCCGGGACCGGGCCCGGGAGGCGGGGCTCCGCTCGGTGTCGCCAGGTACCGGCGCCGCGCTGCGCTTGCTCGCTGCCACGACGGACGCCAAAGCGGTGGCCGAGATCGGCACCGGGACCGGCGTGTCCGGCCTCTACCTGCTGCATGGAATGCGGCCCGACGGCGTGCTGACCACGGTCGACCCGGAGCCCGAGCGCCAGCAGTTCGCCCGCGAGGCGTTCCGGGCCGCGGGGTTCGCCGCCAACCGGGCCCGCTTCATTCCCGGCCGCGCCCTGGACGTACTGCCCCGGCTCGCGGACGGCGGATACGACCTCGTGTTCTGCGACGGCGACCGGCTGGAGAGTCTGGACTGCCTCGCTGAATCGTTGCGCCTGCTGCGCCCCGGCGGCCTGGTCTGCTTCGAGGGCGTCTTCGCCGACGGGCGTACGGTCGATTCCGCCGCGCAGCCCGCGGAGGTGCTGCGGCTGCGGGAGCTGCTGCGTGCGGTGCGGGAGAGCCAGGAGCTGATGTCGACGCTGCTGCCGGTGGGCGACGGGCTGCTGTGCGCGGTGCGCAGGGGCTGACGCCCCGGAGCGGGGACTGGCCCGTGGCTCGTACTGTTCGGCCCGTGTGCGGGCCGTCCGGGGTGCCCTCAATCGCCGGGCGGGCTTGATTTCGCGCCCGGGCAGCGGGACCGGGTTGAATTCGGCGTCCGGGGCAGCCGGGCCGGATTGATTTCGATTTCGTGCCCGGGTGGCGGGACCGGCTTGATCACGCAGTACTGCCCCGGCACGGAATCCGTGCCGGGGCAGTACTGAAGTGTTGGGCGCCTCTGCTCAGCCGACGACCTTCTTGAGGGCATCGCCGAGGGCATCGGCCTCGTCCGGAGTCAGCTCCACGACAAGCCGACCGCCGCCTTCGAGCGGAACGCGCATGACGATGCCCCGCCCCTCCTTTGTCACCTCGAGCGGGCCGTCGCCCGTCCGCGGCTTCATGGCCGCCATGCTCGTTCCCCTTCCTGAAACCAGCTCATCGCAACCGGCGGCCCCATGACAGGCGCTGTGTCACCGGCATCGAACACGTTGCTTCAAAGCCATTATCCCGCATCACAGACCCCGATGACCAACATCGGTCTGCATCGCTTGCGCAACGCGCTCTCTCAAAACCACCCAATTCGGCGATCGGCCTGCGATACTCCGCCGCCTTCACCCCCGCATCGGGGCGTAATTGTTAGACGCAGGTCACATGTCGGCGCCCGCCGGAGTCGGCCATGCTTGCCTGGACAGGCATTGCCCGAGGTGCGAAGGGGACAACGAAATGGCCGACCACATGGCGGACAGCGTGCTCTACGAAGTGAGCGACGGACTCGCGACGATCACGATCAACCGTCCCGACGCGATGAACGCCATGAACACCGCGGCCAAGGTGGCCCTCCGGGACGCGCTGCGGTCCGCGGCGGACGACACCGCGGTACGGGCCGTGCTGCTCACCGCGACCGGGCGGGCGTTCTGCGTCGGCCAGGACCTGAAGGAGCACGTGGCCACGCTGGAGAGCACCCGCGAGTCGGGCAGCGGCAACGCGCTGAGCACGGTGCGGGAGCACTACAACCCGATCGTGCGGGCCATCACCGAGATGCCCAAGCCGGTGGTCGCCGGGGTCAACGGGGTCGCCGCCGGTGCCGGTTTCGGCTTCGCGCTCGCCTGCGACTACCGAGTGGTCGCCGACACCGCCTCGTTCAACACCTCGTTCGCCGGCGTGGCCCTCACCGCCGACTCGGGCGTCTCCTGGACGCTGCCCCGTCTGATCGGTCAGAGCCGCGCCGCCGATCTGCTGTTCTTCCCGCGCTCGATCTCCGCGCAGGACGCCCATGAGCTGGGCATCGTGAACAAGCTGGTGCCCGCCGCCGACCTGGCCGCCGAGGCCGCCGCCGTGGCCCGCGCCCTGGCGGCCGGCCCCACCGTGGCCTACGCCGCGCTCAAGGAGTCCCTGGCCCACGGTGCCGGTCACACGCTGAGCGAGGCGCTGGAGAAGGAGGACGAGCTCCAGACCCGGGCGGGGAGGTCCGAGGACCACACGATCGCGGTGCAGGCGTTCCTGAACAAGGAAAAGCCGAAGTACCTCGGCCGGTAGACCCCGGAACGGCCCACACGGTCCCCGCGGCCCCTGTGGCCCCCACCGCCCGTACGGTCCCCGCGGCCGACACGTCCCCGCGGTCCCCGCGGCCCTACGTGCCGGTTCCGCGTGCCACGCAGTCGGCCAGGTGGTCGTCGACCAGGCCGCACGCCTGCATCAGCGCGTAGGCCGTGGTGGGTCCGACGAAGCGCAGCCCGCGCTTCTTGAGGTCCTTGGCCAGCGCGGTGGACTCGGGGGTGACCGCGGGGACGTCTCCGGTGGTGCGCGGGACCGGGCGGTCGGCCGGGTCGGGGGCGTGGGACCAGATCACCTCGTCCAGCTCGCCGGCCGCCCAGCCGGCCAGCACCTTGGCGTTGGCGAGGGTCGCATCGATCTTCGCGCGGTTGCGGATGATGCCGGCGTCGGCGAGGAGGCGCTCCTTGTCGGCGTCGGTGAACTCCGCGACCGCGGGGATCCTGAACCCGGCGAAGGCGGAACGGAAGCCCTCCCGGCGGCGCAGGATCGTCAGCCAGGACAGGCCCGACTGGAAGGCCTCCAGGCAGAGCCGCTCGAAGAGGGCGTCGTCGCCGTGGACGGGCCGGCCCCACTCGGTGTCGTGGTAGGCGAGGTAGTCCTCGGTGGAGAGCCCCCACGGGCAGCGCAGGCCGCCGTCCGGGGCCGCCTCGGCTCCGCTCATCGCAGGTGCTCCTCTCCTGTGTTCCCGGCGTTCCCGGTGTGCCCGGTGTGCCCGGTGTTCTCGCTGTGCCGCGAGTCCTGCTCCGGCGCCTCCCACGGCGCTCTCGGGCGGTCTCCGGGCAGCTCCCGGTCGTGCTGCGGGCGTTCCTGCGGCTCGATCAGATCGGGGCCGCCGACCGCGGTCGCCTGGGCGCCGGCCAGCGCCGATTCCAGCTCGGCGATCCGCGCGTCCCGCTCGGCGAGCTCGGCGCCGAGCCGGTCGAGCGCCTCGTCGACGTCCATCATGCGGTAGCCGCGTACCGCCACCGGCAGGCGCAGCGCGTCGATGTCCGCACGGCCGACCGGTCTCGTGACAGGCAGCGGGTCGGTCAGCTGCTCGGGCGCCACGTCCTGCAGGACGGCGCTCTTCCCCCCGCCGACCACCGCCAGGGTGACCGCGGCCACGACCACGACCATCGTCACCAGCAAGAACCAGAACACTCGCATCTCCCCGGGAGCGGAAACCTGTCCGGCTCCGATCGTGCCATGCGGCACCGACAGCCGGTGTCCGCCGGGTGAGGCACTAGGGTCGCAGGCGGCTCATGGGGCGATCCATCAGAGCTCACGGGGCGGTCTACCAGAAGGAGAAACGCGGTATGCGAAGCGGTGCGCTCAGGCTGGGGCGGCGCGAATTCGGTCCGCACGAGCCGGTGATCATGGCGATCGTGAACCGTACTCCGGACTCCTTCTACGACCAGGGCGCGACCTTCCGGGACGAACCGGCGCTCGCCCGGGTCGAGCAGGCGATCGCGGACGGTGCGGCGATCGTCGACATCGGGGGCGTGAAGGCGGGTCCGGGCGAGGAGGTGACCACCGAGGAGGAGGCCCGCCGCACGGTGGGGTTCGTCGCGGAGGTGCGCCGCCGCCACCCGGACGTGGTGATCAGCGTCGACACCTGGCGCCACGACGTGGGCGAGGCGGTCTGCGAGGCCGGCGCGGACGTGCTGAACGACGCGTGGGGCGGCGTGGACCCGAAGCTCGCGGAGGTCGCCGCGCGGTACGGAGCGGGTCTGGTGTGCACTCACGCGGGCGGCGCCGAGCCGCGGACCCGGCCGCACCGGATCGCCTACGAGGACGTCATGGCGGACATCCTGCGGGTGACGGTGGGACTGGCCGAGCGGGCGGTGGAGCTCGGCGTGCGGCCCGACGGGATCATGATCGACCCCGGTCATGACTTCGGGAAGAACACCCGGCACTCCCTGGAGGCGACCCGCCGGCTCGGCGAGATGACGGAGACCGGCTGGCCGGTGCTCGTCTCGCTGTCCAACAAGGACTTCGTCGGCGAGACGCTCGACCGGCCGGTGAAGGAGCGGGTGATCGGGACGCTGGCGACCACGGCCGTCTCGGCGTGGCTGGGGGCGCAGGTGTACCGGGTGCACGAGGTGGCGGAGACCCGGCAGGTGCTGGACATGGTGGCGTCCATCGCGGGGCACCGGGAGCCGGCCGTGGCACGGCGCGGACTGGCCTGACCCGGCCGGGACCGCCGGGGCGCGCCCCGGGCGCATCCCACGCCCCGAACCCGTCCCGGCCCCGCTCGTCGAACGGCTCCTACCGGCCGACCTCCTTCGTCACGAGGTCGACCGCCTCGTCCACGTCGTCGGTGACGTGGAACAGCAGCAGGTCGTGCTCGGACGCCTTGCCCTGTGCCACCACCGTGTCCCGCAGCCAGTCCACGAGACCGCTCCAGTAGGCGGTGCCGAACAGCACGATCGGGAAGCGGGTGACCTTGCCGGTCTGGACGAGGGTGAGGGCCTCGAAGAGTTCGTCCAGGGTGCCGAGCCCGCCGGGCAGTACGACGAAGCCCTGCGCGTACTTCACGAACATCGTCTTGCGGACGAAGAAGTAGCGGAAGTTGACGCCGATGTCGACGTGCGGGTTGAGGCCGGACTCGAAGGGCAGCTCGATGCCGAGACCGACCGAGACCCCCTTCGCCTCCCGCGCCCCCTTGTTCGCCGCCTCCATCGCTCCCGGCCCGCCTCCGGTGATGACCGCGAAGCCGGCCTCCACCAGGGCCTTCCCGATCCGTACGCCCGCCTCGTAGTCGGGTCCGCCGGCCGGGGTACGGGCGGAGCCGAAGACGCTGATCGCGCTCGGCAGTTCGGCCAGCGCGCCGAATCCCTCGACGAACTCCGACTGGATGCGCATCACCCGCCAGGGGTCGGTGTGCACCCACTCGGAGTCGCCCTCGGTGTCCAGCAGCCGCTGGTCGGTGGTACCTGGCTGCACCTGTTCCCTGCGGCGCAGTACCGGTCCGACCCGCTTCTCCTCGGGGACGCGTGCTCCCTCGGGGTTGGCCATGACCTGCTCCCTCCGACGACGATCGACGGCCGTCCGCGGACGACCATCCGTTGTCAGGTCAGGGTAGATCGACGGAGGTTACGGACAGGGGAATGCCATGGGTCAGGAGGTGAGCCAGGAGCGGAGCCGCTCCTCGCACTGCGTGATCCGCTCGACCACCACGTGCTCGTCGCGCTTGTGGGCGAAGAGCGGGTCGCCCGGTCCGTAGTTCACCGCGGGGATGCCGAGGGAACCGAAGCGGGAGACGTCCGTCCAGCCGAACTTGGGCCGGGCGGTGCCGCCCACCGCCGCCATGAACGCCTTGGCCGCCGGGTGCGAGAGGCCGGGCATGGCCGCGCCCGAGTGGTCGTCGACGACGAATTCGGCGACGCCGCAGTCCGCGAAGACCTCGTGGACGTGGGCCAGCGCCTCCTCGGCGGTCCGGTCGGGCGCGTACCGGAAATTGACCACGACGGTGCAGGCGTCCGGGATGACGTTGTTGGCGACGCCCCCCTCGATCCGTACCGCGTTCAGGCCCTCGCGGTATTCGAGGCCCTCGATGACCGGGTGGCGCGGTTCGTACGCGGCGAGGCGGGCCAGGACCGGGGCGGCGGAGTGGATGGCGTTGGATCCCATCCAGCCGCGCGCGGAGTGGGCCCGCTCCCCCTCCGTACGGAGGAAGACCCGCAGGGTGCCCTGGCAGCCGCCCTCAACCTCGGCGTCGGTGCCCTCCAGCAGGATCGCGAAGTCGCCCGTCAGCCAGTCGGGGTGGGCGTCGGCGATGTGGCCGAGCCCGTTGAGGTGCGCGGCGACCTCCTCGTTGTCGTAGAAGACGAAGGTCAGGTCGCGGTTGGGCTCGGGCACGGTCGCGGCGATCCGCAGCTGGACGGCGACGCCCGACTTCATGTCGGAGGTGCCGCAGCCCCACAGCACCCCGTTCCCGTCGAGCCGGGACGGCACGTTGTCGGCGATCGGGACGGTGTCGATGTGCCCGGCGAGCACCACCCGCTCGGCGCGGCCCAGGTCCGTCCTGGCCACGACGTTGTTGCCGTACCGGTCGACGGTCAGGTGGGGGAGGGTGCGCAGCGCCGACTCGATCGCGTCCGCGAGGTCCTTCTCCTGGCCGCTGACCGACGGGAAGTCGACGAGCCGGGCGGTCAGCTCCGGGCCGTCGAGGGTGAGGTCAAGTGTGGTTTCGGGCATGGGACCGACCCTAAAGGACAGGGCCCTCGGCCCCGGTCGGGCACTCCAGTACGGTGGGCGCGTGCCCCGGACCGTCTCCCCCGCCCGCCGACACACCGGCCGCAGCCGCCCCTTGCGTATCGCGGCCGCCCTTGTCGTGCTCGCCGCGCTCGGCGGCTATCTGACCGTTCAGTACATAACCGGCAGCCAGGTCATCGAGGGATGCACCGTGCGGTCCGCGGACGGTTCGGGCGGCGACGGCCGCACGTACCGGATGAGCCCGGAGCAGGCCGTCAACGCCGCGACGATCTCCGCGGTCGGCACCTCGCGCGGGATGCCGGAGCGCGCCGTGACCATCGCGCTGGCGACCGCGCTCCAGGAGTCCGGGCTGCGGAACATCGAGCACGGCGACCGGGACTCGCTGGGGCTGTTCCAGCAGCGCCCCTCGCAGGGCTGGGGCACCGAGAAGCAGATCCTGGACCCCGTCTACTCCGCCGGGGAGTTCTACCGGCATCTGGCCGAGGTCCCCGGCTACTCGCGGCTGCCGCTGACGGTCGCGGCCCAGCGGGTCCAGCGCAGCGGTTTCCCGCAGGCGTACGCGAAGCACGAGCCGGACGCGGCCCTGCTGGCGGCCGCGCTGACCGGCCGCACGCCCGCCGCGCTGAACTGCGCGCCGCCGCGGGCGACGGCGGCGGGCCCCGACGCGTCGAAGGTGCGGGCGGAGCTGGTGCGCGCCTTCGGCAAGGAGGTGCTGCCCGCGGCGAGGACGGCGCCGCAGGACGGCGGGGCGGCCGGTGCGGCGGCGACGAGCACGGTCTCGGTGCCGGTGCCCGCGCCCCGGGCGTCCGAGGACGACGGCTCGGCCCGGCGCGGCTGGGAGCTGGCGCACTGGGCGGTCGCGCAGTCCGAGGCGCTCCGCCTGGACGAGGTCTCGTACGCGGGCCGGGTGTGGGAGGCCGGGACGGGCTGGCGGACGGAACGGAAGGAATCGGGCACCACCGACGTACGAATCAGGCTCGCGCGCTAGTTCGTGCGATCACCCGCAGGTTTCGTCCGATCCTTTCCGGACAACACCCCCGGGCCGCGGCTCCCGAATTCTGTCGGCCTTACCCCAATTCCCTTGCAGTAGAAGGGAAGTGACGATTCATCAACACCCTTGGGAATGACCCGTCAACTTGGGTTTCCTCAATGCCGATGATGTGACACATTGCCTACTCTTTACCTCGGCCCACCGCAACCTCCCCCGCCCTTTCGACGGTTGTCATTGCGTCCGATCAACGGACAGACCTATTCCTCATCCTGTCGAAGGAGCATCATGTCCCTCCCCCTGACCCGCCGGATCGCCCGTGCCGCACTGCTGATCGCCGCGGGTGCCGCCCCCGTGGTCGGTGCGGCCGGAGCCGCGGGTGCCGCGGAGCTCCCGCAGGCCCCGGAGCTCGGCGGTCTGACCGCCGTCGACGGCGCCGGCCTCGGCAAGACGGTCGACGGCGCGTCCCAGCAGGGCACCGAGGTGGCGGGCGAAACCGGCGGCAAGATCGTCGGGACCACCCTCCCGGCCGCGAGCAGGACCGTCGGCAAGGCCGGCGCCGAGACCACCCCCGCCGTGCAGAAGGCCGCGGGCGGCGCCGCGGGCAGCGCGGGCCAGGTCATCGGTGAGACCGCCGGCTCGGTGACCGGGGGCGGCCTGCCCACCCAGGGCCTGCCGATCGGCGGCTGACCCGCACCGGCCGCCGGCCGGCGCATCACATACGCGAGGGGCCTCGGGAGTCCGCACTCCCGAGCCCCCTCGCGTGTGGCGGCTCAGGTGCGCCGGCGGGCTCTCAGCCCAGTCGCTCGACGGCGGCCGCCACCCGCTCGTCCGTCGCCGTGAACGCCACCCGTACGAAGTGGTCGCCGGCCGGTCCGTAGAAGTCGCCGGGCGCCACCAGGATGCCGAGCTCCGCCAGGTACGCCACGGTCTCCCAGCACGGCTCGTCGCGCGTCGCCCACAGGTAGAGGCTGGCCTCGCTGTGCTCGATCCGGAAGCCGTGCGCCTCCAGCGCGGTGCGCAGGGCCGCGCGCCGCTGTGCGTACCGGGTACGCTGCTCGGCCACGTGCTCGTCGTCGCCGAGCGCCGCGACCGTCGCCGCCTGGACCGGGGCCGGCGTCATCATGCCGCCGTGCTTGCGGATCAGCAGCAGCTCACCGAGGACCGCCGCGTCGCCCGCGACGAAGGCCGCTCGGTAGCCGGCCAGGTTCGAGCGCTTGGAGAGCGAGTGCACGGCGACGATGCCCTCGTAGGTACCGCCGCAGACGTCCGGGTGCAGCACGGAGACCGGCTCGGCCTCCCAGCCCAGCTCCAGGTAGCACTCGTCGCTGAAGACCAGCACGCCGTGCTCACGGGCCCAGGCGACGATCCGGATCAGCTCGTCCTTGGCCAGGACGTGGCCGGTCGGGTTGGACGGCGAGTTGAGCCAGAGCAGCTTGAGCCCGGCCGGGTCCAGCTCCGTCGGGTCGTCGTAGACCACGGGCTCGGCGCCGCAGAGCCGGGCACCCACCTCGTACGTCGGGTAGGCGAGGCGCGGGTAGGCCACCCTGTCCCCGGCGCCGAGGCCGAGCTGGGTCGGCAGCCAGGCCACCAGCTCCTTGGAGCCGACGACCGGCAGGACGTGGTGGTGCGTCACCCCGACCGCGCCGAGCCGCCGCTCCACCCACCCGGTGATCGCGTCACGCAGCTCGGTGGTCCCCCACACCGTCGGATAGCCGGGGCTGTCCGCGGCGGCGACGAGCGCCTGCCGGATCAGCTCGGGCACCGGGTCGACTGGCGTGCCGACGGACAGGTCCACGATGCCGTCGGGGTGGGCCCCGGCCGTCGACTTGTAGGGCGCGAGCTTGTCCCAGGGGAAGACCGGGAGGCGGGAGGAGACTGCGGACACGGAACTCTGCTTTCTCGTACGGGGTCACGGACGGCACTCGGACCGCCCGTCACCCGGGCGTGGAAACACCTCGGTCCCGCACGGTGACGAGCCGTACGGGACCGGGGCGGCGCACGTGCCGGCCGCGGATTACTGGTTCTGCGGCGGCAGTGCGGCGATGAACGCGTGGTCGCGCTCGATCAGGCCCAGCTTGGAGGCACCACCGGGCGACCCGAGGTCGTCGAAGAACTCGACGTTCGCCTTGTAGTAGTCCTTCCACTCCTCCGGGGTGTCGTCCTCGTAGAAGATCGCCTCGACCGGGCACACCGGCTCACAGGCTCCACAGTCGACGCATTCGTCCGGGTGGATGTACAAGGACCGCTGGCCCTCATAGATGCAGTCGACGGGGCACTCTTCGATGCAGGCCTTGTCCTTTACGTCGACACAAGGCTGCGCGATGACGTAGGTCACGCTGTCGTTCCTCCTCGGTAGGGCGTTGGCTCTCGCGCGGGAGCGCGGCGTCGTCGATGCCCGCCCCTAGTATCTCCGTTCCGGGGCACGAACCGAACAGGAGGGGCATAGAGAGCTGTGGAATTCACCATCGGCGGACAGCTCAAGGTCCGAATCACACCGGCTGACGTGGGCAAACGGGTATCAGTCCGGCGTGTGTGCGAGAGCGGCCCGCAAGGAGCTAAGTTCGCCGACACGGTCGGAGTTCTCACATCGTGGGACGACGGTGTGCTTTCGATCACACCGAAGAGCGGTGAGTCCGTCCGGATCGCGGAGTCGGCGCTGGTGGCGGGCAAGGTCGTGCCGGCCGCTCCGGCCCGGCGGCGCGGCCCGGCGGCCTCCTTCGAGGAGCTCGCGCCCGTCTGCGCCCGCGCCTGGCAGCCGGTGGAGAGCGAACCGCTCGGCGACTGGCTGCTGCGCGCCGCGCGGGGGTTCACCCGGCGCGCCAACTCCGTACTGCCACTCGGCGATCCGGGCGTCCCGCTCGACGAGGCGCTCGGGCGCGTTGTGCGGTGGTACGGGGAACGGGACCTGCCCGCGTACATCCAGACCGCGACCGGTGCCGAGGGCACCCAGGAGCTGCTCTGCGCGGAGCTGGAGGAGCGCGGATGGCGCCGCGAGGTGACGGCGGAGGTACGGACCGCCGGACTCGCGCCGATCGGTGATCTGGACGCGGACGTGTCGCAGGTGCGGCTGAGCCGGGACCTCGACGAGACGTGGCTCTCCCGCTACCAGCGCTTCGACACCCCGGGCCCGCACGTCCTGGCGGTACTGCGCGGCGGCCCCTCGGTCTGGTTCGCCTCGGTGCCCGGTGACGGCGGGGACGCGGCACCCGCCGCGATCGGGCGGTGTGTGGTGGACGGCCGCTGGGCCGGCTTCATGGCCGTCGAGGTCGATCCGGCGTACCGCCGCAGGGGCATCGCCACCGCCGTGATGACCGCGCTCGCCCGCCGGGCCCTGGAGGAGGGCGCGTCGGCGGCATGGCTCCAGGTGGAGACGGACAACACGGGGGCACGGGCGCTGTACGAGGACATGGGGTTCGCGGTGCACCACCTGTACCACCACTTCCGGTCGGCCTGAGGAGGCGGACGGCTGCGATGAATCCTGAACCCGCCGGCCGGCCCGGCCGCCCGGATCCGGACGAGCTGCGCCGGCAGTTCGCCGAGGAGGCGCGCGCCGAGCGGCCGGACCTCGCGCTGCTCTGCCTGCTGCTGGGCGCGGTGGCCGATCCGGCGCTGGACGTGAACGGGATCGACGCGGCGCAGATCGAGCTGGACGAGCTGGCGGGGCGGCTTCCGTACGGGGTGCGGGGCGGCCGGGCCTGGGCGTCGGCGCTGGCCGGACTGCTGGGTGAGCGGTGCGGCTTCGCGGGCTCGTCGGCGGACTACCAGCGGCTGGAGTCGTCGCTGCTGCACGAGGTGCTGCGCAGGCGGCGCGGGCTGCCGATCCTGCTGTCCGTGGTGTGGATCGAGGTGGCGCGGCGGGCGGGCGCCCCGGTGTACGGGGTCGCGCTGCCCGGTCATTTCGTCGTCGGCTTCGGCGATCCGGCCGAGCGGGTATTGGCCGATCCGTTCGACGGGGGACGGCCGATGACCGGGCAGGACGCGGAGCTGCTGGTGGCCGGGGCCACCGGGCAGCCGCTGGAGGAGTCGATGCTGGTGCCCGCCCGGCCGCTGGAGATCGTGCTGCGGATCCTGAACAACATCAGGGCCTGGGCGGCGGCCCGCCCGGAGCACACGGACGTGGCGCTGTGGGCGGTGGACCTGTCGCTGCTGCTCCCCTCGCATCCCGCCCGGCTGCGCTACGAGCGCGCCCAGCTGCTCGTACAGAGCGGGCAGTTCCTGCGCGGGGCGGCCGAGATGGAGGAGTACGCGGACGTGGTCGACGGGGTGGAGCCCGCGGCCGCGGAGGCGATCCGCCGGCGGGCGCGGGCCGCCCGGTCGTTGCTGAACTGAGGGCTGCCCCACCGGGCGGCCCCCGTGGGGCGGCGGGGCGGCCTTCAAACGACCCTGCGCACCGTGCGCAGCAGGTACTCCTTGCGGTTGAGCGGGTTGTGGTCGGTGCGCGGCCGGTCCTGGGCCGCGCCGACGACCGCCCGGTAGCGGTCGAACGACGATTCCAGCACCCCTTCGCCGCTCGTCAGGCCGGGCAGCTGCTGCTGGAGTTCATGGACGCCGGCCGCCGGGACGTCGCCCTCCAGCACACACAGGGGACCGTGCACGGCCGGTGCCTCCGGGACGGCGCGCAGCCGGGCCAGCACGGGCAGGACCGGGCCGAGCAGGTCCGCCGGGAGCTCCAGGCGGAACCGGTGGATCGGCTCGTGCACCGTGGTGCCGGCCCGCTCCAGCGCGCTCATCAGGACCAGCGGGGTCAGATTCCGGAAGTCGCCCGCGGTGCTCACCGGGGACCAGTAGCCGGAATGCGTCAGGGTGACGACGCAGTCGGTGACCTGCCAGCCGTGGATTCCCTGCCGCAGGGTCCGGCCCACGGTCTCCTCCACCGCCCTCATCAGGGAGAAGGGCATCGATCCGAGCTCCACCTCAAGCCGGTAGGTGATGCCGCTGCCGACCGGGGCGGGGTCGACCCGGAGACCGACGGTCGCCAGAAAGGGATTCCCGTTCTGATCGATGATCTCGTGAGCCGCTCCGCTGCCGTGCGGCCGCTCCAGGCAAACGGTCGTGGTCTCGCGGAAGGTGACGTCGATTCCGTATGCGTCGGCCAGTGTCGCCTGGATCACCTCCTTCTGCACTTCGCCGTAGAGCGAGACGGACACCTCCTCGCGGATGTCGTCCTGCCGCAGATTGATCAGCGGGTCCTGTTCGGCGAGCTGCGTGAGCGCGAGGAGCAGTCCGCCCCGGCTCGCCGGAGGGCTGGGGACCACCACCGATTCCAGCGTCGGCGGGGCGAACCAGTGGTCCGGCGGGGCCGCGTCGGGTTCGCCGACCGGATCGCCGATCCGGATGCCGTCGAGCCCCCGGAGCTTCGCGATCCGGCCCGCTTCGACCTCGGTCGCGCGAGCGGCCGAGCCCTGCTCGAAGACGCTGATCCCGGTCACCCTGCCCTCGGCCCGCCTGTCGCCCCGCCCGAACGGCAGCTGGTCGCGGAGCCGTACCGTGCCCGAGAACAACCGGACGTACGCGGTCTTCTCGCCGCCCGGTCCGCGCTCCACCTTGAAGACGGTGCCGCAGACCGGTCCGCGGGCATCGCCCCGGCTCGCCGGCAGCAGCTCCCTGACCCCGGCGATCAGGGCGTCCACCCCGACCCCGGTGATCGCCGAGCCGAAGTACACGGGATGCACCAGCGACCGCCCGGTCTGCGCCGCCAGCTCTTCGCGGAGCCTGTCGTACGGGAGCACCGCGCCGTTCTCGACGTACGCGGCCAGCAGCGCGTCGTCGTGGTCGGCGAGCAGCTCGGTCAGCCGGTCGGTGAAGCGGGTGTCGGCGCGGCCGTACGGAGCGCAGCGGGCATCACGGCCGCCGGGAGCGTCGACCGATCCCATGGCGACCACGGCCGGGGTCAGCTTCTCGGCGATGTCCCGCAGGACGGAGCCGCATCGCGCGCCGCCGCGGTCGATCTTGTTCACGAAGACGATCGTGGGAATGCGCAGGCGCCGCAGTGTCCGCATCAGCACACGGGTCTGCGGCTGTACGCCCTCGACCGCGGAGACGACCAGCACGGCGCCGTCGAGCACGCCCAGTACCCGTTCCACCTCGGCGATGAAGTCCGGGTGGCCGGGGGTGTCGATCAGGTTGACCGTGGTGTCGTCGACGGCGAACGAGACGACGGCGGACTTGATCGTGATGCCGCGCTGTCGTTCGAGCGCCAGGGAATCGGTCCGGGTGCTGCCCTTGTCGACGCTGCCGATCTCGTCGATGACACCGGCGGTGTGGAGCAGCCGCTCGGTCAGGCTCGTCTTACCGGCGTCGACATGCGCCAGAATTCCCAGATTCAGCGTGTGCACGAAACTCCATGTCCTCAAGATCGGTGACAATTCCCGCCTGAATGAACATGTGAGTTCCTCGCACGACCCGCTCCTTCGTCGATCGATTTCTGCGGGCGAGTACAGCAGGGTGCCCGTACCGCCGACAACCGATTTATCACTCGACGGCAAGCGGGCCGGTGGCGGCGCGCCGCGTGGTCCGGAGGCGTCCTCGACGCGGATTCGGGGTCTTCGGCGCGGGAATCCGGCAGGTCACGGGGGCCGTCCCGCCGGACCATCACATTGCGGGGAAGGCAACAACTCCCCCGATTGGCGGTGTTATTGACGGACGATCGGGGACCGACCGAGGGCGGGCGACGGGTGGGACTCCACGCGGCGGGG
>NZ_JBCEWQ010000175.1:0-16918 GCF_038448545.1 Streptomyces sp. CLV115 | reverse complement strand
CGGTGCGGGCGCGCTCGGGCGTGGCGGAGCCCCGTCGGGCCGGGCCGGGGCGTACGGGTGTGGCGGTGGCCGGGCGGGCTCAGGCGTGGAACGGGCCGATGCGGTACAGGACTTCGGGAAGGTGGTCGCCCTCGGGGAACAGCCCGCCGTCGAAGAGCACCTCGCGGTCCAGGGCCACGTCGTGGCGCTGCGCGTAGGAGGTGAACAGCCGGTCCGACGCGGTGTTGTCCGGGGTGATGGTCGTCTCGACCGAGGCCAGGCCCTGTGCGGCGGCGACCCGGGAGGTCAGCGCGTCCAGCAGCTTTCCGGCGAGCCCCGCCCCGCGGTGGGCGTGGTCGACGGCCACCTGCCAGACGACGAGCGTCCCGGGACGGTCCGGCCGGACGTACCCCGTCACGAAGGCGACGGGCTCACCGGCCTCGCCCCGGGCGACCACGGAGGTCGCCGCGAAGTCACGGCACCACAGCAGGTAGCTGTACGAGGAGTTGAGGTCCAGGACCTCGGAGTCGCGGGCGATGCGCCAGATCGCGGCCCCGTCCTCCACTCGTGGGGTGTCGATGGTGATGAATTCGTTTTGGGCACTTGCAAAATCTGCTGGTGCGGCGGTCATGCAAATTGAATTTACCCAGCAAATTTCCAAATCGCATCGAGGAGAAGGGTTGGGCGGGATGGCGTTCTGTGTTATCACGCGGGCGCGTGCCCCGGCGCGACCGGGCCGCGATTTCCATCGTTTTGATGGCTATTTATCCGGCATAACGGTCGCGGTGTGGAGTCGGTCACATAGTTGTAACTCTCGGGCGGTGCAACGGAATTGTGTGGTTCGGGTCCGCTCGGAGGTTCTGGAAACTCGGGTGTTTAGGGCTCGGGAAACCGGGCAGAAGAATGCGGGGAGCTGCTCTGAATAAAGCAGCTCCCCGCATTCGTGGAATATTGGCGCCCGGCCCGGATTTATTCGCTCGGCCAGGTTTCCGAAACGGCCTTGCGGGCAGCTTCGAAGTCGACCTGCCGGCCCGAATCGGCCAGCGCCGCCCCCAGAGCCGCGAGCGAGGACAGCACCGCGCCCCGCGTCGCATCCACACCGTAGTGATTGACCCGGATCATCTCCTTGGACAGCGCACCCCCGCCCGCGATCAGCGGCAGCGAGGGGTCGGCCGCGAGCGCGCGCGCGACCAGCCCGGCGGCGTCGACCCCCTCCGGGGCGCGCAGCGTCGTCGCGACCGGCGCCGCCTCCGCGGCCTCGTGGACGTACGGCGAAAGGCCGCCGCCGAGCGCCAGCGCGCCGGCCCGCGTCGCCGCGGCGGCCGAGGCGTGACGGGCCATCAGCGCGTCCAGTCCCTCGGTCTCGATCCGCTCAACACAGGCATCGAGCGCCAGCATCTCCAGCTGGGCCGGCGCGTGCAGCAGGGCCTTGCGGCCGCCGTCGATCCAGCGCTCCTTCCAGTCCAGCAGCGAGAGGTAGGAGCGGCGCGGAGCCTCGGGGTTGGCGGCGATCCGCTCCCAGGCGCGCTCGCTCACCGACACCGCGGACACCCCGGCCGGGCCGCCCATCGCCTTCTGCGCGCCGATCACGCAGAGATCGACGCCCCACGCGTCCGGCAGCAGCGGCTCGGCACCCACCGAGGCGACGGCGTCCAGCATGAACAGCGCCCCGTGCGAACGGACCACCTCACCGATCTCGGCGACCGGATTGGTGTTCCCGGTCGCCGCCTCCGCGTGGACCAGGGAGACGAAGTCGATCTCCGGGTGCTCGGCCAGCGCCCGCGCGACCTGGTCGGCGGTGACCGCGGTGTGGAACGGAACCGCCAGGTCGACGACATTGGCCCCGCAGTCCCGCAGCCAGTTGCCGAAGGTCTGCCCGTACGGACCGGTGACGACGTTCAGTGCGGTCGAGCCGGGCCGGGCGCCGCCCCGGATGCAGCCTTCGAGGGGGAGCAGCGCCTCGCCCTGCATGATGACGACGTCCTGCTCGGTGGCGAGGAGGCCGGCCACCCGCTTCTCGACGGCCGCGAAGTGCGCGGCGGTGAGCGGGGCGAGGTCGAGGAAGGGGTGCGTCACGGTGGTGCTCTCTTCGGGTCGGGTCGGGTCGGTGCGCGGGGTCGCGTACGGGAGGTGCTTCCGTCGAAGCGTACCCAGGGCCGTGCGGGGCACCTGGGCCCCGTGCGCCGCCTCGTACAGTGCTGCACATGAGTGATCACAAGGCATCGCAGGTGCTGCACGTGAAGGGACGGGTGCTCGTCGGCCCCGACGACGTCCGGGACGAGCTCTGGGTGGTCGACGGGCGGATCTCGTACGGGAGGCCGGCCGGCGCGGACGGGGCGGTGACCGTCACCGGCTGGGTGCTGCCGGGTCTGGTGGACGCCCACTGCCACGTCGGTCTCGACCACCACGGCGCCGTGGACGCGGCGACCAGTGAGAAGCAGGCCCTCGCCGACCGGGAGGTGGGTGCGCTGCTGCTGCGGGACGCGGGGTCGCCGGCCGACACCCGGTGGATCGACGACCGCGAGGACCTGCCGAAGATCATCCGGGCCGGCCGGCACATCGCCAGGCCCCGCAGGTACACCCGCAACTACGCCCATGAGATCGAGCCGGACGAGCTCGTCGCCTACGTCGCGCAGGAGGCGCGCCGCGGTGACGGCTGGGTGAAGCTGGTCGGCGACTGGATCGACCGGGAGGTGGGCGATCTGACCGCCTGCTGGCCGCGCGGGGCGGTCGAGGCGGCCATCGCCGAGGCGCACCGGCTCGGCGCCCGGGTCACCGCGCACTGCTTCGCCGAGGACTCGCTGCGCGATCTCGTGGAGGCCGGGATCGACTGCATCGAGCACGCCACCGGGCTCACCGAGGACACCATTCCGCTCTTCGCCGAGCGAGGGGTCGCGATCGTCCCCACCCTGGTCAACATCGCCACGTTCCCCTCGCTCGCGGAGGGCGGCGACGCCAAGTTCCCCCGCTGGTCGGCGCATATGCGCCGGCTGCACGAGCGGCGCTACGACACGGTGCGCTCGGCGTACGACGCCGGGGTGCCGGTCTTCGTCGGCACCGACGCGGGCGGGGTGCTCGCCCACGGGCTGGTGGCGGACGAGGTCGCCGAGCTGGTGAAGGCGGGCATCCCGGCCCTGGACGCGCTGTCCGCGACGACCTGGGGCGCACGGCAGTGGCTGGGGCGGCCGGTGCTGGAGGAGGGCGCCCCGGCGGACCTGGTGGTGTACGACGAGGACCCGCGGGCGGACGTACGGGTGCTCGCGGCGCCCCGGCGGGTGGTCCTGAACGGGCGGGTGGTCGGCTGAGTCCGGCGGCCCGTGACCGGGGTGCGCCGTGTTGACGGGCAGTTACCGAACCCCTGCCTCGTCGTTGAAACACTTTTGCGCGCACCCCGGCGCAGTCGGCTCCGGCCCGGTGCGCGCTCAGCGGATCGGGTGACTCGGAGGAACGAACGTACCGAGATATTCGAATACAGGCACGGAAACCCCCCTTTGGGGTGAACTCACGTCAGGTGTCCGCCAGTTCACCCTCCGTGCGTAAAGCTTTCGGGGTCGAGGCCACCGGAGCTCTCGATGTCCCCCATTGGACGGCACCGGTGGCTCCATGTCTCTTGTGGGGGTTCCACCACTTTGAACAGCAACACCTTCCGCCTGGCCGCCCTGGCGGTCGCCGCCGCTCCCGTCGCGCTGCTGGTCGCCGCCCCGGCGCAGGCCGCCACCGCGACCACCACGACCACGGGTGGCGGCAGGGCGAGCGCGGTCGTGCTCCGTACCGCACTCGACGTCTCACTCCTGAACAAGACGGTCGACGTGCCGCTCAGGGCCACGCTCAACGAGGTGCACGCGCCCGCCGACGCCAAGGAGACCGCGCTCAGCGTGCGGCTCGACGGCGTGGACGGCGGCCGGCCGGTCAGCGTGCTCGCCGCCGATGTGGCCACCGCGAACGCGACCGCCGACAAGCACCGGGCCGAGGGCTACAGCAATGTGGCCAAGGCCCGGGTCCATGTGCCCGGACTGCCGGTGCTCTCGCTGATCGAGGTGGAGAAGGTCACGTCCAGGGCGGTCTGCGAGGTGGGCCGCAAGCCGGTCGCCGAGTCGAACGTGCTGGGGCACGTAACGGTCCTCGGCAAGCGCATCGACCTCACCGCGGGCGGCACCACGCAGGTCAAGGTCCCGGCCGTCGGCGAGGTGACCCTGGACCTCTCGAAGACGCGCACCACCTCGCGCACCGCCGCGGCGACCGCGTTGCAGCTGAAGGTCTCCGTCAACCCGCTCAAGCTGAACGTCGCCGATGTGCGCGGCGAGATCACGCTCGCCGAGGCGACCTGTGAGACGCCGAAGTCGACCGGGCCGGGCAGCGGCGACAACGGCGGCACGAGCAACGGCGGCACGAGCAACGGAGGATCCGGCAACGGAGGGTCCGGCGACGGCGGTTCCGGCAACGGTGGTTCCGGCAACGGTGGTTCGAGCGGCGGAGGCTCCACGGACGGCGGTTCGACCAACGGCGGTTCGAACAATGGCGGTTCGACCGACGGTGGCAGCGGCGCAAACGGTGGCAACAGCGACGGCGGGGTGAAGCCCCAGACCGGCACCGGCAACGAACCGGCCGTCGACTCGAACCTCGCGGAGACGGGCGGCAGCTCCGCCACCCCGATCATCGCGGGTGGCGCGGCCGTACTGCTGGCGGCGGGCGCCGGGGCCGTGATCGTGGCCAGGCGGCGCGCCCAGGGCTGATCCCGCCCGTAGGGGCCGAGAGGGGCAGAGGAGCCGTAGGGGGGCGGGGAGCGGCGTACGTGTGACGGGGCGCCGCTCCCCGCAGCCGCGCACGACGGAGCGTGGGGGGCGGCCGGCCGCCGGCGCGAGGCCGGCGGCCGCAGGCCGTCAGCGCACGGCAGCGCCCAGCGTCTGCAACGCCTGGTCGAACGCCTGGAGGAAGCGGTTGGTCGTGGCGCGGTCGCGCACGGCCAGCCGCAGCCACTGCGGACCGAGCCCGGGAAACGTATCTCCTCGCCGCGCCGCGAACCCCAGCATCCGCAAACGTTCCCGCACCTCCGCGGCCCGCTCCAGCCGCACCAGGACGAACGGCGCCTCGGCCGGCTCCGCCACCCGCACCTCGGTGAACTCCCTGAGCCCCGCCACCAGATGGGCCCGGTCCACCGCGATCCGCTGCGCGGCGGCGGCCGCCTCGGCCAGCGCCCGCGGCTCCATGCACGCCTCGGCGGCGGTCAGCGCCGGGGCCGACACCGGCCACAGCGGCTGTGTCTCCTCCAGCGCGCGGACGGTCCCCGGATCGGCCAGCACATAGCCGATCCGCAGCCCCGCGAGCCCCCAGGTCTTGGTGAGGCTCCGCAGCACGACGAGCCCGGGGACGTCCGTACGCCCGCACAGGGACTCGCGCTCGCCCGGCACCGCGTCCATGAACGCCTCGTCGACCACCAGCGTCCGGCCGGGACGGGCCAGCCGCTCCACCAGCGCCGCCGGATGCAGCACCGACGTGGGGTTGGTCGGATTGCCGACCACCACCAGATCCGCGTCCTCGGGCACCGCCGACGGGTCCAGCCGGAATCCGTCCCCGGCCCGCAGCAGCACCCGCCCCACCTCGTGCCCGGCCGCGCGCAGCGCCGCCTCCGGCTCGGTGAACTGCGGATGGACCACGACCGGGCGGCGGACCGGCAGCGCCCGCGCGATCAGCACGAACGCCTCCGCCGCACCCGCCGTCAGCAGCACCCGCTCCACCGGCAGCCCGTGCCGGTCCGCGACCGCGGCCCGCGCGGGCCGGCCGTCCGGGTAGGCGGCGAGCGAGCCCAGCGACCCGGCTATCCGCTCCCTCAGCCAGGCCGGGGGAGTACCGGCCCGTACGTTGACGGCGAGATCGGTCAGATCCCGGTCCCGTCCTCGTACTTCCGCGTCACCGTGATGCCGCAGATCGTGCGCGCCCGCGCCTGTCGCGTCGGGATTCTCAGTGGGAGTGTGCATGTCCGCCGTGGGGGGATGGTGGTGATGGCCGTCGTCGTGGGTACGGGAGGCCGGCTGCCGCGGCCGTCCCGGTCGATCCTCTGAGTACGGCAGAACGACTATGCGCCCGGCACCGGGCTTCACGCAACGGTCGGGAAGGGGAGGAGGCGCGTCCGCTGCCGCGGGCGTCACGGACGGCCGTCAGGGCGGACCGCGGCGCGCCACCGCACAGGTCACCATCGGTGCCCGCCCCGGCGGGGCCGACTTCCGCTTGGGCACCAGCAGCTCACCGCCCGCCGCGAGCGCGGCGGCCTCCGCGACCGACGGCGCTCCGAGCGCGGCGAGCGGCGCGCCGGACGGATTGGGTACCTCGATCCGGGCCAACTCCCCGGCCGGGTACGTCCGCAGTGGTACGCCGAGCGCCTCGGCGGCGGCGACGATGCCCGGCTCGTGCGCCTTGGCGTCCACGGTCACCAGCTCGGCGACGCCCGTCGGCGAGAGCCCGGCCGCGCGCAGGGTGTCCCGGACCAGCCCGAGGATCTCCTCGACCGGCGCGCCCCTGGACGCGCCGACGCCGACGGCGAGCGACGCGGCGGGCGCGTCGGCTTCGGACATGGAGCGGCCTTTCACGAGGAGTGCGGGAACGGGGGCGCGCTGAGATGCGCGCACCGGGGTCGATCGGCTAGCAAGAGCGCATGGCGGTGTTCGTCGCGCTCGGCGCGTTCCTGATGACCCTGGCAGGCGGCTGGGTCGCCCAGCGCGTCACCGACCGCCGCCACCTGGTGCTCGGCTTCGCCGGCGGGCTGATGCTCGGTGTGGTCGGCCTGGACCTGCTGCCCGAGGCGGTCGACGCCGCGGGCGAGGCCGTCTTCGGCGTCCCGGCCGCCCTGCTGCTGTTCGTCGGCGGCTTCCTCGTCGCCCACCTGGTGGAGCGGCTGCTCGCGGTGCGCCAGGCGGCACACGGCGCGGGCGGGGAACGGGTGCCCCAGGTCGGGCTCACGGCGGCGGCGGCGATGGTCGGCCACAGTCTGATGGACGGCGTCGCCCTCGGCGCGGCCTTCCAGGTGGGCGCGGGCATGGGAGCCGCCGTCGCGCTCGCCGTCATCACGCACGACTTCGCCGACGGCTTCAACACGTACACGATCACCAGCCTGTACGGCAACGCCCGCCGCAAGGCCCTGATCATGCTGTTCGCGGACGCGCTGGCGCCGATCGCGGGCGCCGCGACGACGCTCCTGTTCATCCTTCCGGCGGAACTCCTCGGCTGCTATCTCGGCTTCTTCGGCGGCGCGCTGCTCTACCTGGCGGCCGCCGAGATCCTCCCCGAGGCACACCACGAACACCCGGTGCGCTCCACGCTGCTGTGCACCGTGGCCGGGGTGGGCTTCATCTGGCTCGTGGTGGGCATCGCGGACTGAGCAGCGCACCGCCCCCGGGTGCCTCACCGCTCCCGGCACCGGTTCCCGCTCCGGCTCATGGCCCGCACCGTTCGACGAACCGGCGGGCCATGCCGGGCGCCGACGCCCAGTGCGTGTGCAGATAGCTCGCGTGCACGCCCCGCTGTACGTACCCCTCGACCCGCCGCTCCGGCTGGTGCATGCCCCACGCCGGATCGGCGCCGGCGCCCGGCTCCAGCACGGTGCGGTGGAACTCGTGGCCGCGCACCCGGGTGCCGGGGGCCGCCAGCACACTGTCGGAGATCGCCACGGCCTCCCGGTAGCCGAGCGTCAGCCGCTTCGACATCCGGGCCTCCGCGTCGAGGACCCCGCACATCGGCAGCCCGTCGAGCGAACGCGCCAGATACAGCAGCCCGGCACACTCGGCGGACACCGGGGCCCCGGACTCCGCCAGCCCGGCGACGGCCTTGCGCAGCGCCGCGTTGGCGGACAGCTCACCGGCGTACACCTCCGGGAACCCCCCGCCGACGACCAGCCCCCGGGTGCCCTCGGGCAGCGCCTCGTCCCGCAACGGGTCGAACGGCACGACCTCGGCCCCGGCCGCGGTGAGCAGCTCGGTGTGCTCGGCGTACGAGAAGGTGAACGCGGCACCGGAGGCCACCGCGACGACCGGGGCCCCGGCCGGGGCGGACAGCGGCACGGGCCCGCCGCAGCCGGCGATCGCCTCCGCCGCGTCCCACACCTCGCCCGGCAGCGGCGGCGCGGAACGGGCCAGCGCCATCAGCGCCTGAAGATCGCACCCCGCCACCACCTGCTCCCGCATCGCCGCGACCGCGCCCAGCGCGTCGCCCCGCCGCTCGGCGACCGGCACCAGACCCAGATGACGCGACGGAACGGCCACCTGCTCGGCCCGGTGCAGCACCCCCAGCACCGGCAGACCGGACTCCTCCAGCGCGTCCCGCAGCAGCGCCTCGTGCCGCTGGGAGCCGACCTTGTTCAGGATCACCCCGCCGAGGCGCACCTGCGGATCCCACGAGGCGAAACCGTGCACCAGCGCGGCCACGGAACGCGACTGCGACGACGCGTCGACGACCAGTACCACGGGCGCCCGCAGCAACTTCGCGACCTGCGCGGTCGACGCCAGCTCGCCCTGGCCCGAAGCACCGTCGTACAGCCCCATCACACCCTCGACCACCGCGAGGTCGCAGCCGGCCGCCCCGTGCGCGAACAGCGGGGCGACCCGGTCGGGGCCGCACATGTACGCGTCGAGGTTGCGCCCCGGCCGGCCGGTGGCCAGCGTGTGATAGCCGGGGTCGATGTAGTCGGGCCCGACCTTGTGCGGGGACACGGCGAGACCCCGCGCCGCGAAGGCCGCCATCAGCCCCGTGGCGACGGTGGTCTTGCCGCTGCCCGACGAGGGCGCTGCGATCACCAGACGAGGAGTGTTCACTGCCAGTCCCTCACCATTCGATGCCCCGCTGGCCCTTCTGACCGGCGTCCATCGGGTGCTTGACCTTCGACATCTCGGTCACCAGATCGGCGGCGTCCAGCAGCTTCTGCGGCGCGTTGCGCCCGGTGATGACCACATGCTGCGCACCGGGGCGCTCGCGCAGCACCTCGATCACCTCGTCGGTGTCGACCCACCCCCAGTGCATCGGGTACGCGAACTCGTCGAGGACGTACAGCCGGTACGTCTCGGCCGCCAGGTCGCGCTTGACCTGCTCCCAGCCCTCGCGCGCCGCCTCCTCGTTGTCTAGCTGGCCGTCGCGCTGCACCCACGACCAGCCCTCGCCCATCTTGTTCCAGACGACGGAGCCGCCCTCGCCGCTCGCCCCGAGGACCTTCAGCGCGTTCTCCTCGCCGACCTTCCACTTCGCCGACTTGACGAACTGGAAGACGCCGATCGGCCACCCCTGATTCCAGGCGCGCAGCGCCAGCCCGAAGGCCGCCGTCGACTTCCCCTTGCCGATGCCGGTGTGCACCATCAGCAGCGGACGGTTGCGGCGCTGACGGGTCGTGAGCCCGTCGTCGGGCACGGTGGTCGGCTGTCCCTGCGGCATTACGCGGCCCTCCTGTTGGTTTCCTGAACGTCCTTGACGAGCCCGGCGATCGAGTCGGCCCGCAGCTCCTCCAACGTGACGGCGCCGCCCCCGAGATCGCGGGCGAGGCTTCCCGCGAGACCGAGCCGTACCGGCCCCGACTCGCAGTCCACGACGACGGACGCGGTGCCCTGCGCCTCGTGCAGCCGCGCCGCCCGGGAGGCCAGCGCCACCGGATCGGGGCCGCCGGTCGCCCGCCCGTCGGTCACCACGACCAGCAGCGGCCGCCGCGACGGATCACGCAACCGCTCCACCCGCAGCACCTCATGGGCCTTGAGCAGCCCGGCCGCGAGCGGGGTGCGCCCACCGGTCGGCAGCAGTTCGAGGCGCGCGGCGGCGGCGTCCACCGACGACGTCGGCGGCAGCGCCACCTCGGCGTCCCTGCCCCGGAAGGTGATCAGCCCGACCTTGTCCCGCCGCTGGTAGGCGTCCAGCAGCAGCGAGAGGACCGCACCCTTGACCGCGGCCATCCGCTGCCGGGCGGCCATCGACCCGGAGGCGTCCACCACGAAGAGCACCAGATTCCCCTCGCGCCCCTCCCGCGTCGCCTGCCGCAGATCGTCCCGCCGGACCACCAGCCCGCGCCCGGACCGGCCCCGCGACCGCTGGTGCGGGGCGGCGGCCTGCACGGTGGCCGCCAGATGCAGCTTGGTCAGGGCGCCCTGCGGACGCCGCGCGCCGGTCGTACGCCCGTGCTCGGTACGGGCCCGGGAGCGCCGCCCGGCCGCGCCCTCGCCCAGCCCGGGGACGCTCAGCATCTTCGTGCGGAACGGCTCGGTGGCGCCCACCGGCTGCCGCTCACCGCCCCCGGACGGCTGCCCCTGGCCCTGTTCCCGCCCCTGCTCGGGCACGGACGGCGCGGGCGCGTCGTCGGCCCCGCCCTCGGGCGCCGGCGGCGTGCCGGGGCCGTCGCCCTGCGGGGGGCGGCCGCCGCCACCGGGGCCGTCCGGGTCCGGGTCGTCGTCCCCGCCGCCGTTCTGCTCCAGCGTGTCGTCGAGCTTGTCCTCGTCGAGCCCCGGCGCGTCGAACGGATTGCGCCGGCGCCGGTGGGGGAGCGCGAGCAGGGCCGCCCGGCGCACGTCCTCGGCGAGCACATCCGTACGGCCCGCCCAGGCGGCCAGCGCGGTGGCCGTCCGCGCCATCACGATGTCCGCGCGCATCCCGTCGACCTCGAAGGCCGCACAGGTGGCCGCGATCTGCCGCAACGCCGAGTCCCCGAGCCGCACTTCGGGCAGCAGGGCCCGCGCGGCGACGATCCTGGCCCGCAACGCGTCCTCCTCGTCGGCCCATCCGGCCGCGAAGCCCGCCGGGTCGTCGTCGTACGCGAGCCGCCGCCGCACCACCTCGACCCGCTGATCGGTCTCCCGGGACGCGGCGACCTCGACGGTCAGCCCGAACCGGTCGAGCAACTGGGGCCGCAGCTCGCCCTCCTCGGGGTTCATCGTCCCCACGAGCAGGAAGCGGGCGGCATGCCGTACGGAGACACCCTCGCGCTCCACGTACGAGGCGCCCATGGCGGCCGCGTCCAGCAGCAGGTCCACGAGGTGGTCGTGGAGGAGGTTGACCTCGTCGACGTAGAGGATCCCGCGATGCGCGTCGGCCAGCAGGCCCGGCTCGAAGGCCTTCACACCCTCCGCGAGCGCCCGCTCGATGTCGAGCGCCCCGACCAGCCGGTCCTCGGACGCGCCGACCGGCAGCTCCACCATGCGGGCGTCCCGGGACACGCCGGTACCCGGCTCGTGGGGGCCGTCCGGACACGCCGGGTCGGGCGACCCTGGGGCGCAGGAGAAACGGCATCCGGAGACGACGTCCACCTCCGGCAGCAGCGCCGAGAGCGCGCGCACGGCGGTGCTCTTCGCGGTGCCCTTCTCACCCCGTACGAGGACGCCACCGATGTTCGGGGCGACGGAGTTGAGGAGCAGGGCGAGTTGCAGGTCCTGCTGCCCGACGACGGCGGTGAACGGGAAATGCGTGCTCACGGGGCGATCCCTCCTGCGAATGAATGGTCATGAAAAAGGCGGCCTCGGCCCGCGCCGTTCACCGGCGTCCCCCCCGGGGCTCCGGGTGCTCCCGGAGCTATGAACGGGAGCCCCGGCGGCGCGCCCGACTCGACGAGCCGCAGCAACGCGTCGGTGTCCGCGTGTTCCTCGACGAGATCGCCGAGGCGGTCGAGCTGCTCCTCGCGCAGCGCCGCGAAACAGGTGTCCGGAGCGGGGACGAAACGCCGGCCGGCGCCCCGTGCCACCTCGGTCAGGAAGCGGCGGCGGAACTCGTCGCTCTCCAGCGAGCCGTGCCAGTGGGTGCCCCACACGGCGCCGACCCGGCAGCCGTCGAGGAACGGTTCTCCACCGAGCACCTCCGCCACGCCGTGATGGATCTCGTACCCCTCGACCGCCGCGCCGAGCGCCTCGCCGACGGGCCGGGCAAGGGTCTTCTCGCGGGCGAAGCGGATGCGTACGGGCAGCAGCCCCAGGCCCTCGACATGACCGGCCCGGGACTCGACCTCGTCCTCGATGTGCTCGCCCAGGAGCTGGAAGCCGCCGCAGATGCCGAGGACCGGCCGGCCCTCGGCCGCCCGCCGCACCAGCGCGTCGGCGAGGCCGCGTTCGCGCAGCCAGGCCAGCGCCCGCACGGTGCCCCGGGTGCCCGGCACCACGACCAGGTCGGCGTCGGACAGTTCCTCGGCGCGGTCCACGAACCTGACGACGACGCCGGGCTCGGCGGCCAGCGCGTCCACATCGGTGAAGTTCGACATCAGCGGCACCGCGCACACCGCGACCCGCAGCACGTCCTCGCCGTGCGGCGGTGCGACGACCGACTCGCGCACGACTCCCCGCAGCGAGACCCGCAGCCCGTCCTCCTCGTCGATGCCGAGGCCGTGGGCGAAGGGCAGCACCCCGTACGTCGGCCTGCCGGTGAGGTCCCGCAGCATCTCCAGGCCCGGCTCCAGCAGCGAGACGTCGCCGCGGAACTTGTTGACGAGATAGCCGGCGATCAGCGACTGGTCCTCGGCGGCCAGCAGCGCCGTAGTGCCGAAGAACGAGGCGAAGACCCCGCCGCGGTCGATGTCGCCGACGACCACCACCGGGAAGCGCGCCGCCCGCGCGATGCCCATGTTCACGATGTCCGTGCGTCGCAGATTGATCTCGGCCGGGCTGCCCGCGCCCTCGCAGATCACCGCGTCGTACGTGCTCCGGAGCTGTTCCAGGCAGTCCACGACCGTGGAGAGCAGCGCCTCCTGCCTGCCCCCGTGGTAGCCGCGGGCGCTCATCTCGCCGACCGGCTTGCCCATCAGGACGACCTGGCTGGAGCGGTCGCTGCCGGGCTTGAGCAGCACCGGGTTCATCAGCGCGGTCGGCTCCACGCGGGCGGCCTGGGCCTGCATGGCCTGGGCGCGCCCGATCTCGGCGCCCTCGCGGGTGACGAACGAGTTGAGCGACATGTTCTGCGCCTTGAAGGGCGCCACTTTCACGCCCCGGCGCACGAGCCAGCGGCAGATGCCTGCCGTGACGACGCTCTTGCCCGCGTCGGAAGTCGTACCGGCGACCAGCAGCCCGCCGCTCATGCGTCTCTCCGTCCTGCGGTGCGAGGCCCCGCCATGTTCGTCCCGGTGGTCCGGCGCCCGGCGAGCCGACGTGCGGCGAGGGCCGCGCCGAGCCGCCCCGCCACGCAGACGCCCAGCGCCAGCGCGCTCACCCGGCGCGACAGCCGCACCGCGCGCTCGATGTCCGCGGTCTCCACGGCCCGGCCCGTCTCCCCGTTGAGCACCGGGCGGTGCTCGACCCGGCCGCCGTACGCGAGGGTGCCGCCGAGCCGTACGCCGAGCGCACCCGCGAACGAGGCCTCCACCGGGCCCGCGTTGGGGCTCGGGTGCTTGGCGGCATCGGCCCGCCAGGCCCGGACCGCGCCGCGCGGCCGCCCCCCGGCCGCCACGGCGAGCAGGGCCGTGAGCCGGGCCCCCGGCCAGCCGGCGAGGTCGTCGAGGCGGGCCGAGGCCCAGCCGTAGCGCAGATGCCGGGGCGAACGGTGCCCGACCATCGCGTCCAGGGTGTTGACGGCCCGGAACCCGGCCAGCCCGGGAACCCCGGCCAGCGCGCCCCACACCAGCGCGCCGACGACGGCGTCCGAGGTGTTCTCCGCCACGGACTCCACCACGGCGCGGGCGATCTGCGGGCCGTCCAGGGAGTGCGGGTCGCGGCCGCACAGATGCGGCAGCCGCTCGCGGGCCACCTCGATGTCACCGGCGGCCAGGGCGCCGCCGATGGCCCGCGCCTCACGCCCCAGGGACGTGCCGCCGACGACGGACCAGGTGACGGCGGCGGTCAGCGCCACGGAGGCGGCGGGGCTGCGGCGCACGGCGCGGGTGATCAGCGCGGCACCACCCGCGACGCCCCCGGCGCAGACGAGGGTGTGCAGCGCGCCCCGGCCACGGTGGTCGCGCCACAGCCGGCGCTCGACGTCCGCCGCGGCCCGCCCGAACGCGGCGACCGGGTGCCCCCTGCGGGGGTCACCGAGCAGCAGATCGCCGATCAGGCCGGCCGTGGCGCCGTACGCGAAGATGCGGTCGGCTCGCACGGTTCAGCCGGCCGTCGCGCCTCGGCGGACCTTCGTACAGGCGGCTCTCGTCGAGAGCGCCGAAACAGCGGACGCACGGCAGCCAGGCATGGCGATATGTCCTCACTCAGGGTCCGCGCCCTGGTTCGACGTGACCGGCGACGAGAGTCTCCTGGCTCCCGGATCCGCGGTGCCCCCGGCCTTCCAGCCCGCTCGTGCGAGCCGTGACTTCCGGTGTTGGGGGACCGCTCCCCGGTGACAGTGGCGGGACCGCGCCGGATTCGCACCGGCTTCCTCTGCTGTCGCCGTAATTGGCTCCGGCAGTCCACCACGCTCCGCGAACGCCCGTCAACCTGCCGTTGACCTGCGACGGTGCAGTGTGCTGATACCCACATCGGGCCGGACACCCGAGGTGTCCGGCCCGACGGGGGAGCGTGCGCGGGAGCGGCTCAGGCGACGATCAGATAGATCCCGTACGCGACGGCCGCCGCGCACAGCCCGAAGCAGACGTACGCGCCGGCGCGGGCCAGCAGCAGCGAGCCGCCGGAACCGCCCTGCGCCGCCGGTTCCGGCTGCTTGGAGAGGCCGACGATGCCCAGGGTGAAGAGGCCCACCAGTGCGACGGTGACAACGAGGGAGACGCCGAATACGGAGCCGAGGGCTGCCCAGTCGATGTTCATGCTGAATCCTTAGACGGCCTTAGACGGCCTTGGACGGCCGGCCTGGCGGCCGGCTCAGACGGTGGCGGGTCGCGCCGGGTCCTGGGTGGCTCCGGCCGGGGCCGGAATGGTGGTCATGAGGTTCTGGGCCGGTGCCTGCACCGCGGCCGCGGTGGGCGGCGGGCTGACGGCGGCGATGGCCGTGGTGACGACGCCCGCCGGTTCGACGTCACCGTCCGACGGTGCGACGTCGTCGTGGCCGACCGGCTTGCGGCGCGACAGGAGCCAGATCGCACCGGAGCCCAGGACCAGCAGCGCCGCCACGACGACGACACCCCAGGTGCCCTGCTTGGTGAGGAGCTCCGCGCCCGCGCCGACCAGACCGGCGGCGGGCAGGGTCAGACCCCAGGCGACGAACATCCGGGTGGCGGTGGACCAGCGGACCACACCGCCCTGCCGGCCGAGGCCCGCGCCCATCACGGCGCCGGAGCAGGACTGGGTGGTGGAGAGGGAGAAGCCGAGGTGCGAGGAGGCCAGGATGACCGTGGCCGCACTGGTCTGGGCGGCGAAGCCCTGCGGCGGCTTGAGGTCGGTGAGGCCGCTGCCCATGGTGCGGATGATGCGCCAGCCGCCCAGGTAGGTGCCGAGCGCGATGGCCGTGCCGGCGGCGACGATGACCCAGACCGGCGGATTGGCGCCCGGGTGCAGGACACCGCCGGTGACCAGGGCCAGGGTGATGATGCCCATGGTCTTCTGCGCGTCGTTGGTGCCGTGGGCGAGCGAGACCAGTCCGGCCGAGGCGATCTGGCCGGCCCGGTAGCCCTTGGCGGTGGCCTTCTGCTGGGCCTCGTCGCGGACCCTGCCGCCGATCCGGTACGTCAGCCGGGTGGCCAGCAGCGCGGCCAGACCGGCGACGATCGGGGCGGCGACCGCGGGAAGCAGCACCTTGGTGACGACGGTGCCGCCGTTGACGGAGGACCAGCCGGCCGACATCACGGCCGCGCCGATCAGGCCGCCGAACAGGGCGTGCGACGAGCTGGACGGCAGCCCGACCAGCCACGTCAGCAGATTCCACAGAATGGCGCCGACGAGTGCCGCGAAGATGACTTCTGTCCGCAGCCCGTCCTCGTTGATGATCCCGCCGGAGATCGTCTTGGCGACCTCCACCGACAGGAACGCGCCGACGAGATTGAGAACGGCGGACATGGCCACCGCGGTCTTCGGTCTGAGTGCACCGGTCGAGATGGTGGTCGCCATCGCGTTCGCGGTGTCGTGGAAACCGTTCGTGAAATCGAACACTAGAGCTGTCACGATCACAATCGCGAGTAGCAGCGTGATGTGTTCCATTTACCCAGGCAATCGTTCGACGTCATTGGCACGTGGACCGTAGGCAACCTGGATGAACGGAAGATGAACTGAGTAGGGCGCTGGGGTGTTCCAAAGCGGAGCGCGGGCATTCCGCTTGTCCTCGGGGCAGGCGTGGCCCGGCTCTCCCGCGGTGCGGGGCTGTGGCCGACCCCATACCCGTCCGCCGCCGCGGCTGACAGGATCGGCGCATGAGCGATCAGCAGCGGGACGCGATCAAACGCGCCTGGGAGGGTGTCGTCGCCACCGCCCGGCGGACGGCGGCCGAGGGCCTCGTCGTCGGGACCTCGGGAAACGTGTCGGCACGGGTCGGCGACACCATCCTGGTCACGCCGAGCGGAGTGCCGTACGACCGGCTGGGCCCGAAGGACGTCGTCGGCGTCGATCCGGAGGGCAACCGCGTACTCGGCGAACTCGCCCCCACCAGCGAACTCCCGCTCCACCTCGCCGTCTACCGGAACACCGACGCGGCCGCCGTCGTGCACACCCACGCGGTGCACGCCACCGCCGTCTCCACGCTGGTCCCCGAGATCCCGTCGGTCCACTACGCCGCCGCCATGCTGGGCGGCCCCGTCCGCGTCGCCGGCTACGCGCGCTACGGAACCGGGCAACTGGCCGCGAACATGCTCGCCGCCCTGCGCGACCGCACGGGCTGCCTGCTCCAGAACCACGGGACCGTCACCTACGGAGCCACCCTGGAGCAGGCCTACGACCGCACCGCCCAGCTGGAATGGCTCTGCCGGCTCTGGCTCGCCGCGAGCTCCGTCCCCGGACGCAGCCCGAGCCTCCTCTCCCCCCAGCAGCTCGACGACGTGCAGGAGGCCCTCAAGGGATACGGGCAGCCCGGCTGACCCGGCTGACCCGGCTGACCCGGCTGACCCGGCCGACCTGGCCGACCCGCCCGCCCCGGC
>NZ_JBCEWQ010000174.1:0-16919 GCF_038448545.1 Streptomyces sp. CLV115 | reverse complement strand
GGGTGGCGGGGGGACGGGGGATTCGGAGCGACCGAGGGCGCGCGCTCAGCCGTGACCGACGCCTGACGGGCCCGCCCCGCCTTCGCCGCCGCGCGCGGCCGAGCCCTGCCCTGGAGCAGTCATGCCTGCCCATAATTCGAACAAAAGTTCTGACAACTCTCTGACCAGGCGGGCCTTCGGGACCGCTGTCGGCGCGACCGCCGCCACCGCCGCCGTCGGCCTTCCGGCGGCCTCCCCCGCAGCGGCCGCCCCCCTGGCCGGCCACATACCGGAGCGGCCCTTCAGGGCCGCCCGGGGCAAGCACTCCCGGCGGCCCAACATCCTCTTCGTCCTCGGCGACGACCTCGGCTGGGCCGACCTCTCCTCCTACGGGTCGCCGAACATCCGCACCCCCCACCTGGACCGGCTCGGACGCCAGGGCGTGCGGTTCACCGACGCCTACTCCGGGTCCGCGACCTGCTCCCCCACCCGGTTCAGCCTCTACACCGGGCGCTACCCGGGCCGTACGAGGGGCGGGCTCGCCGAACCCATCGCGGACCGCTCGGTGGGTCTCGAACCCACCCACCCCACGCTCGCCTCGCTGCTGCGCGGCGCCGGGTACGCCACCGCGCTGATCGGCAAGTGGCACTGCGGTTATCTGCCCGACTACAGCCCCACCAGGTCCGGCTGGGACGAGTTCTTCGGGAACTTCGGCGGGGCGCTGGAGTACTACTCCAAGCTCGGGCTCGGCGGCGAGTACGACCTGTACGAGGGCGACGCCGAATACAAGGACCTGCGCTACTACACCCGGATCCTGACCGAGCGGGCGAGCGAGTACGTACAGCGCGACCACGACGGACCGTGGCTGCTCAACCTGAACTTCACCACCCCGCACTGGCCCTGGATCGCGGAGGGTGACACGGCCGAGAGCGCGGAGATCGTCCGCAGGATCAAGGAGGGCGGGCTCGGGGGGCTCTTCCATGCCGACGGCGGCTCGATCGAGAAGTACAAGCAGATGGTGGAGGACCTGGACCGTTCGGTCGGTGAGGTGCTGAAGGCGCTGAAGAGGTCCGGGCAGGAGGAGGACACGCTCGTCTTCTTCGCCAGCGACAACGGCGGCGAGCGCTTCTCGTACCAGTGGCCGCTCTCCGGCAACAAGAGCTCGCTCCAGGAGGGCGGCATCCGGGTTCCGGCGGTGCTGCGATGGCCGGCCAGGATCGATCCGCACCAGGTGAGCGGACTGCCGGTGTTCTCGCCCGACTGGACGGCGACCCTGCTGGAGCTCGGCGGCGCCCGCCCGGACCCGGCGTATCCGCTGGACGGTGTCAGCCTCGCCGGATATCTGCTGCGGGACGAGCAGCCCCGGGAGCGCGATCTGTTCTGGCGGGTGCGCGGGGAGCGGGCGCTGCGCCGGGGCGACTGGAAGTACTACCGGGGCAGGGGCGGGAAGGACCAGTTGTTCCAGCTCGCCCACGACCAGCGCGAACAGGCCGACCGGGCGGCCGCCGAACCGGAGCTGCTGGCCGAGCTGCGGGCGTCCTGGGAGCGGACGGACGCCGGGCTGCTGCCGTATCCGACGGGGGCCTGAGTCAGGGATCCGACGGGGCCCGAGTCACGGTTCCGACGGGCCGGAGTCGCGGTTCCAACAGGCCTGAGTCAGGGATCCGACGGGCCTGAGTCGCGGTTCTGACGGGGTCCTGAAGTGGACACCGGTGCGGCGCGGAGCGGTCCGTACCGCACCGCTGCCGTCACCGGCGCTCGTCTCGTTGCCGCAGGCGGCAAGGGTGAGGAGGGCGGGGAGCCCCTGCGGCCGGGATTCGGGGCGGGAGCACCCACGGCCGGGCGTCGATTCCGCAGCGGCCGGGGGGCGGTCGGGCCGGGCTTCCGGTTCCCGCTCACGCCATCAGTGGCAGCAGGGCGGCGAGATCGGCCCGCTCCCCGCTGGCGCCGACCTTCGCCCCGTCGAGCTCTCTCGCCCACTCCGTACGCCCGGTGGCGAGCCGGATCCAGGTGAGCGGATCGGTCTCCACGACGTTGGGCGGCGTCCCCCGGGTGTGCTTGGGGCCCGATACGCACTGGACGACGGCGAACGGCGGGATCCGTACCTCGACCGAGCCGCCCGGCGCCTTCTCCGCGAGGGCGTCGGCGAGCAGCCGGGTGCAGGCGGCGAGCGCCTGGCGGTCGAACGGGACGTCGAGGCCGGCCGCCTCGTTCAGATCGTCGGTGTGCACGACGAGTTCGACAGTACGGGTGACGAGGAAGTCGGCCAGCCGCATCACCCCGGTCCGCATCGTCAGCAGCCGCTCGTCGCCGGCCCCGGGCACCATCTCCTCGAACCGCGCCGCGACCTCCTCATACAGCGCGTCCAGGTCGGGGTGGTCCAGGGCGAGCCTCCTGGTGTCGTCGGCGATGCCGGCCGCCCGGTCCGCGGTCGCGAACGGCCACTGGACGGGCGTGAGGCCGGGCTTGGCAGCGGCGGGTTCCGGCAGCTCCAGACTCCGGGTGACGCCGGAGAGCGCCATGGTCAGGTGTGCGGCCAGTTCGCGTACGGTCCAGTCGCCGAGCCGGGTCGGCAGCGCGAGCTGTTCGGGCGTCAGGGCACGGACGGCTTCCCGGACATGGGCGAACTGCGCCAGGACGGCGGTGCGGGTCCTGACCGGGTCGTAGCGACGGGCGCGTTTCTGGGACGGCGGCATGTCCGCGAGCCTAAGCGCTGCCGGACCGGACGGGCGGACCCGCCGGCCCCAGCACCGCCGAACCGGACCGGACCGGACGGACCGACCCTCCGACCCCAGCACCACCGGACCGGACCCGGACCGTACCGCCGGCCCCCACACCACTGAACGGGCCGGACGCCCCCGGCCTCAGCGCCGGATCGCGAAGTCGCCCAGGCCGCCGGCGAGCAGGGCGAAACCGCGCTCGGCGAGTGCGACGGCGTCCGCGGCGATCGCGTCCGCCGACTCCCCCGCCAGCAGCCGCAACTGGTTCGCGTGGATGAGGGCGTTGCGGGTGCCGATCAGCTGGGCGCCCGCCACCCGCGCGATGGCCGGTTCCTCCCCCTCCTCGACCAGCGCTTCGGCGAGCAGGTCGAAGGAGCGCATGGAGAACCCGTGGGCCCGGGTGAGCAGCGCCGGGGTCTCCTGGATCAGCCGGCGAACTCCGAGCACCACCGGCAGGTCGCTCATTCCGACCGCGGGATCGCGCTGCTCGACGGCGGCCAGGAACTGTCCGCGCACGGCGGCCAGGGCGGATTCGCCGGGGGCCCGGTCCCGGACCGTGCGCGCGACATCGCCCACGTGCTCCTCCATGGGAGCGAGGACCAGGTCCTCCTTGCCGGCGAAGTAGTTGAAGACGGTCATCTTCGATACCTCGGCCGCCTCCGCGATCTCGGCGACCGAGACCTTGTCGAAGCCGCGCTCGGCGAAGAGTTCGGTGGCGGCGGCCAGCAGGCGGTGCCGCGTCTGGAGTTTCTTGCGCTCGCGCAGGCTCATCCCCTCGGTCATGGCGTCACTGTACCAGGATGAAAGTTGATCCAAGATTAATTCTTGACTCAATATATTTTCATGGACCATGGTGGTGCCCGGCCGCAGCGGCACCGAGCCGCTCGGGAGGGGAGCCCAGCCATGTCCGCAGTCACTCCCACAGCCATGACCAGACGTCAGCGCATCATCGGGTTGGCGCTCTGCATCGCCACGATCCTGCTGGCCGTGCTCGACACGAACATCGTCTCGGCGGCGACCGTGCCGATCGTCAGCGATCTCGACCCGGTGCACGGCATCGACAAGATCCCCTGGCTGATCGCCGCCTATCAGCTCGCCGCCACCGCCGCGCTACCGCTCTACGGGAAGCTCTGCGACGTGATCGGCGCCAAGCAGGTCTTCATCGGGGCCGTCGCCACCTTCCTCGCCGGTTCGGCGCTGTGCGGAATGGCGGACTCCATGGGCTGGCTGATCGCCGCCCGCGCGCTCCAGGGCGTCGGCGGCGGTGGACTGATGAGCGTCACCATGGTCGTGCTGCGCGAGCTCAAGGGCCCCGAGGAGAAGGGCGGCAAGGGCGGCAGCATCGGCGGGATCGTCGCGGGGGCCGGGATGGCGCTCGGACCGTGGCTCGGCGGAGCACTCGCCGACCACGCCGACTGGCGGTGGATCTTCTACGTGAACCTGCCGGTCGGCATCGCCGTCCTGGCCGCGGCGGTCCGGGTGCTGAGACTGCCCGCGCACAGCACCCGCCGCGCGATCGACTTCCTCGGCGCCGGGCTCGCCGCCGCCTTCTCCACCATGCTGCTGCTGGTCACCCAGTGGGGCGGCAAGGACCACGCCTGGTCGTCCCCGCTGATCGTCGGACTCCTCGTGGCGACCGCCGCCGCGCTCGCCCTCTTCGTACGCCGCCAGGCCACCGCGGCCGAACCGGTGCTGCCGCTCGGCCTGTTCAGGATCCGGGAGATCCGGTACGGCTTCGCCATCCAGGGCCTGGTCGGCGCGGCCATGATGGGCTCGATGGTCTACGTGGTGATCTATCTCCAGGTCGTACGCGGGATCGCCGCCTCGTCGGCCGGGCTCTACCTGATCCCGATGGCGATCGGCATGACCGCCGTCGGACTGCTCTCCGACCGGCTCGCCTCGGCCGGCTGGTCGCAGAAGACCTTCGTCGTCAGCGGCACGGTCTGCGCGTCCGCCGCCCTGGCACTGCTCGCCACGCTTTCCACGGACACCGGCCTCTGGACGGTCCGCGCCGCGCTGCTGCTGATGGGTGTCGGCTTCGGCCAGCTCATCGGCCAGCTGATCCAACTGGTCCAGGACACCGCGCCGACCGCGCAGTTGGGCGTGGCCACCACCGGCGTCCGGTTCTTCCAGACCCTCGGCGGCGCGCTGGGCGCCGCGGTCTTCGGCACCGTACTCAGCAGGGTCTACGCGGCCCGTGGCCCCGGCGGCACGACCAGCACCATCGGCGAGCTGACCGGCCACGCCCGCCGGCAGGCGCTGGACGCGTTCGTCTCCTCGACGGGCGTGGTCTTCTGGTCGGCGACCGGGGTGATGATCCTGGCGGCCGTTCTGGCGACCCGGCTGCCGGCCGGTGGCCGGCCGAAGCCGGCGGAGACGGAGAAGGCGGCTGAGGCGGCTGAGGCAGCGGAGGCAGCGGAGGCAGCGGAGGCAGCGGAGGCAGCGGAGGCAGCGGAGGCGGCGGAGGCAGCGGAGGCAGCGGAGGCAGCGGAGGCAGCGGAGGCAGCGGAGGCAGCGGAGGCGGCGGAGGCGGAGAAGCCGGAGGTAAATGCCACCGCATTCGCCACGGCACCGCCGCTCTCCCGCTGAATACACAATTCCGTCGGCCTTTTCCGGCCCCGCCCGCGAGAACGGCCCCGCCCATGAACTGGGCGGGGCCGTTCTCGTCAGAACCCGCGGGTCAGGCGAGCAGCGCCGGAATGGTCGCCTCGTGCGCCGTCCGCAGCTCGTTCAGCGGAATGCCGAACTCACCCTGGACCTCGATCTCCTCGCCGGCCACGACACCGATCCGGGCGACGGGCAGACCCCGCGCACCGCACATGTCGTTGAAGCGAAGCTCCTCGCTCCGCGGCACGGAGACGACCGCGCGCCCCGCCGACTCGGAGAAGAGGAAGGTGAACGCGTCCAGCCCGTCCGGCACGACCAGCCGGGCACCCTTCCCGCCGCGCAGGCAGGACTCGGTGACCGCCTGGATCAGACCGCCGTCGGAGAGGTCGTGCGCCGCGTCGATCATGCCGTCGCGGGAGGCCGAGATCAGGATCTCGCCGAGCAGTTTCTCGCGGCCCAGGTCGACCTTGGGCGGCAGGCCGCCGAGGTGGTTGTGGACGACCTCGGACCAGGCCGAGCCGCCGAACTCCTCGTGCGTGTCGCCCAGCAGGTAGAGGAGCTGGCCCTCTTCCGCGAAGGCGACCGGCGTACGCCGGGTGACATCGTCGATCACACCGAGCACGGCCACGACCGGCGTCGGGTGGATCGCCGTCTCACCGGTCTGGTTGTACAGCGACACATTGCCGCCGGTGACCGGGGTGCCCAGCTCCAGGCAGCCGTCCGCCAGACCACGGGTGGCCTCGGCGAACTGCCACATGACGTCCGGGTCCTCGGGCGAACCGAAGTTCAGGCAGTCCGAGATGGCCAGCGGCTTGGCGCCGGAGGCGGCGACGTTGCGGTACGACTCCGCCAGCGCGAGCTGCGCACCGGTGTACGGGTCGAGCTTGGCGTACCGGCCGTTGCCGTCGGTCGCCATGGCCACGCCCAGGTTCGACTGCTCGTCGATCCGGACCATGCCGGCGTCCTCGGGCATCGCGAGCACGGTGTTGCCCTGCACGAACCGGTCGTACTGGTCCGTGATCCAGGACTTCGACGCCTGGTTCGGCGAGGCGACCAGCTTGAGGACCTGCTCGCGCAGCTCCGCGCCGTTCGCCGGGCGGGCCAGCTTGCCGGCGTCGTCGGCCTGGAGCGCGTCCTGCCAGGACGGGCGGGCGAACGGACGGTGGTACGTCGGGCCCTCGTGGGCGACGGACCGCGGCGGCACGTCCACGATCTGCTCACCGTGCCAGAAGATCTCCAGCTGGGAACCCTCGGTCACCTCACCGATGACGGTGGCGATGACGTCCCACTTCTCGCAGATCTCCAGGAATCGGTCCACGTGCTGCGGCTCGACGATCGCGCACATGCGCTCCTGCGACTCGCTCATGAGGATTTCCTCGGGCGAGAGGGAGGAGTCGCGCAGCGGCACGGTGTCCAGTTCGACCCGCATGCCGCCGGAGCCGGCGGAGGCCAGCTCGGACGTGGCGCAGGAGAGCCCGGCGCCGCCGAGGTCCTGGATGCCCGCGACGAGCTTCTCCTTGAAGATCTCCAGGGTGCACTCGATGAGGAGCTTCTCCTGGAACGGGTCGCCGACCTGGACGGCCGGGCGCTTCGCGGGGCCGGTCGACTCGAAGGTCTCCGAGGCCAGCACCGAGACACCGCCGATGCCGTCGCCGCCGGTGCGGGCACCGTAGAGGATCACCTTGTTGCCGGGGCCGGAGGCCTTGGCCAGGTGGATGTCCTCGTGCTTCATCACGCCGATGCAGCCGGCGTTGACCAGCGGGTTGCCCTGGTAGCAGGCGTCGAAGACGACCTCGCCGCCGATGTTCGGCAGGCCCAGGCAGTTTCCGTAGCCGCCGATGCCCGCGACGACGCCCGGCAGGACGCGCTTGGTGTCGGGGTGGTCGGCCGCGCCGAAGCGCAGCGGGTCGACGACCGCGACCGGGCGGGCACCCATGGCGAGGATGTCGCGGACGATGCCGCCGACGCCGGTGGCCGCGCCCTGGTAGGGCTCGATGTACGAGGGGTGGTTGTGCGACTCGACCTTGAAGGTGACCGCGTAACCCTGACCGACGTCGACCACACCGGCGTTCTCGCCGATGCCGACGAGCATCGCGTCGTTGGCGGGGACCTTCTCGCCGAACTGCTTGAGGTGGACCTTGCTGCTCTTGTACGAGCAGTGCTCGGACCACATCACGGAGTACATGGCGAGCTCGGCGCCGGTGGGACGGCGGCCCAGGATCTCGCGGATCCGGGCGTACTCGTCCTCCTTGAGGCCGAGCTCCTTCCAGGGCTGCGCGACGTCCGGGGTCTCGGCCGCGTGCTTGACCGTATCCAGGCTCATGCGTTGACCAGCTTCTTGATGATCGAGGTGAAGAACCCGAGACCGTCGGTGCGGCCGGTTCCGATCAGCGGCTCGACGGCGTGCTCCGGGTGCGGCATCAGGCCGACGACATTGCCCGCGGCGTTGGTGATGCCGGCGATGTCCCGCAGCGAGCCGTTGGGGTTCATGTCCAGGTAGCGGAAGGCCACCCGGCCCTCCGCCTCCAGCTCGTCGAGCACGCGCTCGTCGGCGACGTAGCGCCCGTCCACGTTCTTGAGCGGTACGGAGATCTCCTGGCCCGCGGAGTAGTCCGAGGTCCAGGCGGTCTCCGCGTTCTCGACGCGCAGCTTCTGATCGCGGCAGATGAAGTGCAGGTGGTTGTTCCGCAGCATCGCGCCGGGCAGCAGATGCGCCTCGGTCAGGATCTGGAAGCCGTTGCAGATGCCGAGGACCGGCATCCCCGCCTTCGCCTGCTCGATGACGGTCTCCATGACCGGCGAGAAGCGGGAGATGGCTCCGGCCCGCAGATAGTCGCCGTAGGAGAAGCCGCCCGCCAGGATGACCGCGTCGACCTGGTGCAGGTCCTTGTCGCGGTGCCACAGCGACACGGGCTCGGCGCCCGCGAGCCGTACGGCCCTCAGGCTGTCCTTGTCGTCGAGCGTGCCGGGAAAGGTGACGACTCCGATGCGAGCGGTCACTTCGGCTCCTCGGCCTTCTCCACCTTCACGGTGAAGTCCTCGATGACGGTGTTGGCGAGGAAAGTCTCGGCCATCTCGTGAATGCGGCCGAGGGCGGCATCGTCGACCGGCCCCTCTACCTCCAGCTCGAAACGCTTTCCCTGACGTACGTCCGCGATTCCCTCGAAGCCGAGACGGGGCAGTGCGCGCTGCACCGCCTGTCCCTGCGGGTCGAGGATCTCGGGCTTGAGCATGACGTCGACTACGACGCGTGCCACTGGCACTCCCGGTGGTGGTGTGGTGCGGCTGTTTCTCCGGGGGGCTCCCCAGACCCCCGCAGGTCCCCTCAGCGTACCTGGCCAGAAATTCTACGCGGGTAGATATCAAGAACCTTGATCACGCCCAGATATCGGACGCGACAACACACAGGGAAAGTCCTGCAAAAATAATCCTCACCGGCAGCACACATAGAAGGCTGACACGCGGAGTTAATTGGGTGGGCTTCACAATGCGGCACCAACCGCTGTACAAATGATTACCGGGGAATGCAGCATTGCCCTAAACAGTCGGCAACCGTCGACACCGCATCCGCCTAGCAGCCGGAAGGCCGGCATCAGCGCACGCCAGACGCGCCGATCCCGTAGGAAAGGACCGATATCCGTGGCGCAGCGCGTAGTGGTCACGCTCTCCGACGACATCGACGGGGGAGCAGCGGCGGAAACGGTCACCTTCGCCCTGGACGGGAAGTCGTACGAGATCGACCTCAATACGTCCAATGCAAAGAAACTTCGCAAGGCCCTCGCGCCGTACATGGCGGCGGGACGAAAGCAGACAAACGCCGGCAAGCACGGCAAGACTCCCGTGTCGTACCGGCACACTTCGCTCGCCCCCGACCCGGCGGCCGTACGCGCCTGGGCCCGCTCGCACCGGATGGAGGTGCCGGCCCGCGGCCGGATCCCCAAGAAGGTCTACGAGGCCTTCCGGGAAGCGAGTTGACCCTCCGGCAGGGCCCCCGACACCCCCTTGGGCGACACCCTGCGGACACCGACTTGCGCTACACCCCCGCAGGTCGGCTAAAGTCTGGAGCACGCCGAGGGGCAAGGCCAAAAAGCCGAACCCCACGCAGCGTGCGGGTGTAGTTCAGTAGTAGAACATCCCCCTTCCAGGGGGAAGGCGCAGTGTGCAATTCCTGTCACCCGCTCTGCATCGCTCATATCGACCACTCCGGTGGATCGGGTAGAGTGATGCTCGCACCGCCCGATGAAACTCCTTCCGAGGAGTACAATGAGCGGCAGCAATGCGGACGTGGCTCAGTTGGTAGAGCATCACCTTGCCAAGGTGAGGGTCGCGAGTTCGAATCTCGTCGTCCGCTCTTGATCGAAACGAAGGCCCTGGTCGATATCGACCAGGGCCTTCGTCGTGCCCGGCCACACATGACGTTTGTCATGAGCAGTAATGACAACTCGCACTGATCCCGTCGCCGATCCCGCGGGAATCTGTGGGCATGACCAGCGACGACATCCCAGGCAACCGCGCGGACCGGACCGCGGCACCCGTCCCGGCCGCCTCCGTGTCCGTGTCCCGTTCCGATGCGGTGATCGAGGCGGCCGGAGTGCGACGGCGCTATGCGGGCGGATTCGAGGCCGTGGCCGGCGTCTCCTTCTCGGTGGCGCGCGGCGAGCTCTTCGCACTGCTCGGTACGAACGGCGCGGGCAAGACCTCCACCGTCGAGCTGCTGGAGGGCCTGGCCGTACCCGACGGCGGCACGGTCCGGGTGCTCGGCCACGACCCGTACCGGGAGCGTGCCGCCGTGCGGCCGCGGATCGGGGTGATGCTCCAGGAGGGCGGCTTCCCGTCCGAGCTGACGGTCACCGAGACGGTACGGATGTGGGCGGGCTGCACCAGCGGCGCGCGCCCGACCGGCGAGGCGCTGGAGCTGGTCGGGCTCTCCCACCGGGGGCGGGTACGGGTCAAGCAGCTCTCCGGCGGTGAGCGGCGCCGGCTCGATCTGGCGATGGCCCTGCTCGGCCGGCCCGAGGTGCTGTTCCTGGACGAGCCGACCACCGGGCTCGACGCCGAAGGGCGGCGCGACACCTGGGAGTTGGTGCGCGAGCTGCGGGACGGCGGCACCACCGTGCTGCTCACCACGCACTACCTGGAGGAGGCCGAGACGCTCGCCGACCGGCTGGCGATCATGCACCGGGGGCGGATCGTGACGGCGGGCACCACCGCCGAGGTGACCGCCGCCCGTCCCTCCCGGATCCGGTTCGAGCTGCCGGAGGAGGTTCCGGCGGCCCGGCTTCCGCTCGGGCTGCGGGCCGCCGCCGACGGCCGCCGGATCGAGATCCGTACCCACCGTCTGCAGGAGTCCCTGGACGAACTGCTGACCTGGGCCCGTGAGTCGGACGTCCGGCTGCTGGGTCTCGATGCCCGTTCGGCCTCGCTCGAAGAGGCGTTCCTCGACATCGCCCAGAGCGCGTCGGACAACGAGGCGAACGGCGAAACGTACGACGAGAAGGTGGCTGCGTGATGACGACCACGACGACGAGCACGACCGGTGCGACCGGCGCCGGCACGACGCTCCGGGGCCGGCTGACCGCCCTCGGGCGCGCCGAGGTCTCCCTGCTCGCCCGCAACCGGACGGCGGTGTTCGTCTCGCTGCTGATGCCCGCCGCCATGGTCCTGGCGATGAAGTCGGCGCTGAAGCAGTCCGTTCTCGACGGGACCGGCCTGTCCGTCGCCGGGGCGGCGCTCACCGGTGGCATCGGCATCGTGCTGATCCAGGCCGTCTACATGAACCTGGTCTCGTCCTACGTGGCACGGCGCGAGGATCTCGTTCTGAAACGGCTGCGCACCGGCGAGGTCACCGACCCGGAGATCCTCGTCGGGACCGCCCTGCCGTCGGTCGCGCTGGCGCTGGCCCAGACCGTGGTGATCGTGGTCGCGGGGACGGCCTTCTTCGGCCTCGCCGCGCCGCAGCGGCCCGAACTGCTGCTGGCGGGCCTGCTGCTGGGCGTGGTGCTGCTGGCGGCACTGGCCGCGGCCACCTCCGCGGTGACCCGCACCGTGCAGACGTCGCAGCTCACCACTCTCCCGCTGTTCTTCCTCTCGATGATGGGCTCGGGGCTCTTCGTGCCGCTGGAGGTCATGCCCGACCCGATGGCGTCCGTGTGCGAGCTGCTGCCGGTGACCGGGGTCATGACGCTCGTACGGACGGGCTGGCTGGGCGGGGCCGGCGGCTCCGACCTGCTCGTGGCCGCCATGACCGGGCTGGCCTGGACCGGGTTCGCCGTGTTTGCTGTGCAACGGCGGTTCCGCTGGGATCCGCGACGCTGAGGAGGGACACCGTGGTGCTCGTACGGGGCTGGCGCCGCAACTGGCAGCAGCGCACCAAGCTGGAGCGGATCGATCTCTACTCGCGGGTGACCCTCTCGTTGGTGCCCTGGCTCTTCACCCTGTCGTGGCAGCTGGCCCCCTTCGATTCGGACATCCGCCATGCGCCGCTGCCGATCGCCCTGGGCGTGGCACTGCTGCTCGTGAGCCTGGTGCAGTGTCTGCTGAGCAACCGCAACGTCCGGCTGTCGTACGCGCACTACCTCGGCACCGCCGTCCTCCCCCGGCGGCGGCAACTGCCGCCCCTGGTGCTGCTGCTGGTCAACCTGGGGCTGCTGGCGACGATGGCCGGGGTGGACGGGGTCACCGACAGCGGGCTGCTCGTCATGACCATGAACGCTCCGGTGGCGCCCGCGATAACGCAGGTCCTGGTGACCCCGGTCCGCACCTTCCTGGTCCACTCGCTCGCCGTCGCCGCGCTGGGCGTCGGTGTCCTCGCCGCGGTCGGGGTACGGGGCGGGGCACTGGCCGGGGTGGTGCCGACGATGCTCTTCGGCTGTGTGCTCACACTGATCGCCGTACGGCCCGGCGCCTGGAGCCTGGCTGTGATGTGGCAGGCCGAGGAGGCCCGGGATCTTCAGGCCCGGCTCGCGGTCGCCGAGGAGCGGCTGCGGTTCGGACGGGACCTGCACGACGTACTGGGCCGCAATCTCGCCGTGATCGCGCTGAAGAGCGAGCTGGCCGTGGAACTGGCCCAGCGCGGCCGGCCGGAGGCGGTGGACCAGATGGTCGAGGTGCAGCGGATAGCCCGCACCTCGCAGCAGGAGGTGCGCGATGTCGTACGGGGCTACCGGGAGGCCGATCTGAATACGGAACTGGCGGGCGCCCGGGGGGTGTTGAGCGCGGCCGGGATCAGGTGCGAGGTGACGGGCGACGCCGGCGACCGGCTGCCCGCGCCCGTGCAGTCGGCGCTCGGCTGGGTCGTGCGGGAGGCGGCGACCAATGTGCTGCGGCACGGCGATCCACGCCACTGCACGATCCGGCTCGGCGCCTCGGCGGACGAGGCCGTGCTGCTGGTGGAGAACGACGGGGCGGCGGCCGACGCGGGGCGGGACGGCAGCTCCGGGGCGGGCGACGGCTCCGGACCGGGCGGCTCCGGGCTCGCGGGGCTGCGGGAGCGGTTGCGGGTGGTCGACGGTTCGCTGGACGCGGGCCCGGCGGGAAACGGCCTGTTCCGGCTCACCGCCACGATCCCGCTCGGGCCGACGGCGCCCCCGGCCGGCCTCGGCAAGCCGCCTGCCGCCCGGGAGGCACCCGTACTTCAGGAGGAACGACGATGACGACCGTACGGGTGCTGCTCGCCGACGACGAGCATCTGATCCGGGGCGCGCTGGCCGCGCTGCTGGCCCTGGAGGAGGACCTCGCGGTGGTCGCGGAGGCCGCGACCGGCCCCGAGGCACTGGCCATGGCCCGGGCCCACCGGCCCGATGTGGCGGTCCTCGATCTGGAGATGCCGGGCGCCGACGGTGTGAGTGTCGCCACATCCCTGCGGGCCGAACTGCCCGGCTGCCGGACGATGATCGTGACCAGTCACGGGCTGCCCGGACACCTCAAGCGGGCGCTGGAGGCGGGTGTGCGGGCCTTCGTTCCGAAGACCGTCAGCGCCCGGCAACTGGCCGGGATCATCCGCACCGTGCACGCCGGAAACCGTTACGTGGAACCGGAGTTGGCGGCCGACGCGATCTCCGCCGGGGACTCTCCGCTGACCGCGCGGGAGACCGAGGTACTGGAGCTGGCGGCGGACGGGGCACCCGTCGCGGAGATCGCGGAGCGGGCGTCGCTGTCGCCGGGAACGGTACGGAATTACCTCTCCGCGGCCACCTCGAAGCTCGGCGCGGAGAATCGGCATGCCGCGGTGCGTCTCGCACGGCAGCGCGGATGGGTATAGTGGGTCTCGCGCTTCGGCGCTTGCGGACGTAGCTCAGTTGGTAGAGCGCAACCTTGCCAAGGTTGAGGTCGCCAGTTCGAACCTGGTCGTCCGCTCGGTAAAGCAAGAAGCCCCCGGCCTTCCGGCCGGGGGCTTCTTCGTGTTCCGTCGGCAGTCCTGGACGGTCCTACTGCCAGGGCGTGCCGGTGAGGAGTTCGTACGCCTCCAGGTACTTCGCCCGGGTCGCGTCCACGATCTCCGGGGGCAGCGCCGGCGGCGGCTGCTCGCTCCCGCGGTCCCAGCCGGAGGCCGGTGAGGTCAGCCAGTCGCGGACGAACTGCTTGTCGTAGCTGGGCTGGGCCCGGCCCGGCTCCCAGCCGGCCGCGGGCCAGAAGCGCGAGGAGTCCGGGGTCAGCACCTCGTCCGCGATGATCAGCTCCTCGCCGCCGTCGGCGGTGGGCGTGAAACCGAACTCGAACTTGGTGTCGGCGAGGATGATGCCACGCTCGCGCGCGATGTCACGTGCCCGGCCGTAGACGTCCAGCGTGGTGCGGCGCAGCAGCTCGGCGGTCTCCGTTCCGACCTGGCGGGCCACCTCCTCGAAGCTCACGTTCTCGTCGTGGTCGCCGACGGCCGCCTTGGTGGCGGGGGTGAAGATCGGCTCCGGGAGCTCGGAGCCGTCGACGAGCCCCTCGGGCAGCGGGAGACCGCAGACCGTGCGGGACTGCTTGTACTCGACGAGGCCGGAGCCGGTGAGGTAGCCCCGGGCGACGCACTCGACCGGGACCATCCGCAGCGACTTGCAGATCAGGGTGCGGCCGGCCCAGTCGGCGGGGGCTCCGGCGGGGAGCTCCGTGGACAGGACGTGGTTCGGTACGAGATCGGCGAGCTGGTCGAACCACCACAGCGAGAGCCGGGTGAGCACCCGGCCCTTGTCCGGGATCTCGGTCGGCAGGACCCAGTCGTACGCGGACATGCGGTCGCTGGCGACCATGACGAGGTCGCCCGCCTCGTTCCGGTACAGGTCGCGCACCTTGCCCGTGTGCAGGTGGGTGAGCCCCGGGACCTGCACTGGCTCGGGCTTTTCTACAAATCCGGACACGCTGCCTCCGCGTAGGTTGATCCAGGAGTCGTTCCGATTCTCCCGTATCGGAGCGCGGCGGAGTGGGGCGGGGCGTCCGTGGCGCCGACTTCCTTGGCCCCGTGGGCGGTTCAGCGGCGCTCGGCTTGCCACTGGGGTTCAGCGACGCTCGGCTTGCAGCCACGGTGCAGCCGCGCGTTTGCCGCTGCGGACAGTTGCGCTTGCAGATGCGGTGCAGATCCGCATTTGGCGCTGCGGTTCAGTCGCGCTTGCAGATGCGGTCGAGGAGGTTGGCGGTGGCCCGCTGGATGCGCGGGTCCACATGGCCGGGGCGGTCCAGCGCCGGGGACCAGGCGAAGGTGCCCGAGGCGAAGACGATCGCCCCGGACGGGGCCCGGTACACGGATGTCTCCTGGTGCCGCTTGACGCCCTCGCTGTCCAGGTACGGGGAGTGGGCGAGCAGGATGCGACTCTCGTGCTCGGGCAGTGCGGTGCGCGGGAAGTAGCGGTCGGCCTCGCCCGCGACCAGGCCGTCGAGCTCGTCGCCCTCGCCCGCGCCCGTCGCCTCCCAGAGCCAGTGCTCGGCGTTCCGTACGACCAGAGGGTGCGGATCGGGGACCCGGCCCGCGTACTGGATGCCGAGGAGTTGCTGCTCGGGGCGGTCGATCTCGCGCCAGAGGGCGGGCTTGCCGGGGCCGCGCCGCTTGCGGCAGGTGAGCAGGCGGTCCGGGACGCCGGACGGCGACGGGGAGAGGCTGACCTGCCAGTACATGGTGTTGGCGGAGAGGAAGACCAGTGAGGTGCCGCCGTCGCGGGCGCTTTCGACGGTGCGGCGCATCGGCACCGACCAGTACTCGTCGTGGCCGGGGAAGACCAGGCCCCGGTAGCGGGCCGGATCGACGCGGCCGGCGTGCAGATCGCGGGTGTCGGCGTACGCGAGGTCGTAGCCGTACCGCTCCGCCCAGCGGATGAAGTCGTAGGCGTGGCCGACGTGGAGCGGCAGACCGGCGCCCGCGTAGGGGCGGTCGAAGGAGACGGTGACCGCGGCGTCCTCCTCGCCCAGGAGGCAGCCCTGCTCGTCCCAGGCGTGGTAGAGGCTGGCGCCGGTACGGCCGTCCTCCGGGTAGAGGTTGTACGCCTGCCAGGTGATGTCCGGCAGGACCAGCAGCAGATCGGCCGGCTGGTCGTCGCGGACCGTGAACGGGATGTGGGAGCGGTATCCGTTCATCGTGGTGAGCACGGCGACGTACGCGCCGATCGACCAGTAGGTGGGGATCTGGAGCCGCCAGGACTGCCACCAGTGGTGGCAGGAGACCGTGCGGTCGGCGGTGAGCGGCGCGGGCTGGACGATGCCGGCGAGCCGGGGGCTCGTGGTGATCTGGGCGGCGCCGTCGCCGCCGTAGTGACCGATGCGGTAGATGTCGACGGAGAACTGCTGGGGCGGGTCCACCGTGACGTGGAAGTCGATCGCCTCGCCGGGGGCCGCGGCGCCCGTGGAGATGAAGCCCTTGATCTGGCGGTGCACATCGTCGGCCGTGCGCATGCCGCCGTCGGTGGAACCGCGGGTCAGGGCGGGGTCGGCGTACCAGGGGACGACATGGCCGGTGTCGTCGAAGTAGTTCTCGCTGCCGCGCAGCCAGGGCAGCGGGCCCTGGCCGAAGGGGTCGGAGACGGCATGCGCGAGGGCACCCGACTCCCATCGCCGAATCTGCTCCGTCCCCATGGCGTTTCCCTCCCTCAGGTCCCCCGAGACAGCAGTCGATGGTGGATGGCCGATCGTCGATCCCGGATCATCGATCGCTGATCGTCAATCGCGGATCGTCGATCGCCGCTGGTCATGCGTCATCGGTGCGCCAACAGCACTGCGCCGACTGTCAGCGTCGATCCCCAGCACATCACATAACGCATGTGATCCGTCACCGTTCGTTGCGAATTGATGTGAACGGAACGTTCCATTCCGGGTGTTGGGGTCTTTGTGGTGTGACTGCCGGGGCTGCTGTTTCAGACGAGGCGGACGGGCTTGTCGGTACGTACGCCGATGGAAGCCAGCCAGGACCGCAGCGGTTCCGCGTCCCCGTCCTCGACCAGGCTCAGGACCGGACTGCCGAGGTCGGCCCGGCGCTCGCCGTCGATCAGCAGCGCGGGACCGTCCAGCCAGTCGAGGCCGGGCGCCGCGCCCGCCGTGTCCACCGCCGCACAGCAGACCATCGCCGCGACATGGTCGGCGAGCAGCTCCGTGCCCGTACGGGGCGGCTGGAGCGGGAAGAGCGGGAGGGGGTCGGGGCCCCAGGGG
>NZ_JBCEWQ010000173.1:0-17005 GCF_038448545.1 Streptomyces sp. CLV115 | reverse complement strand
GCTACGGCACCTCGCCGCGTTGTCGGAACGTCCACATACATCCAGTATGTGGACGTCCCTCCGCCTTGCGATGCACCGCATCTGACGCCGCACGCTGTTCCACCAGGAATTGCGGGACAGCCCTTAGGAACAGCGTTTGTCGACTGGTTTCGGAGTCACTTGCTGATCAGTGGGGCCGTGCATGTCGACGAGAAGTGACTGCCTACTGGCTCAGTCCAGGAGACCCGCCTTCCGGGCAAGTGGCCGGCGGGCGTGCCTCCGGGGCTCGGCGGCTGATTTCCGCCAGCACGTCGCCTTCTGCACTTCTACGCTGCGGCCATGTCATACCGCTTCGCTGGAATCATCGACCGCTATCTACTCTCCGGTTCCGAGTTCACCCACAAGCTGCGCGCGGTACGGGCCGAGCAGTGGACGGTACCCACCCCCTGCGCAGAGTGGGACGTACGCCACCTCGTCAACCACATGACCCGGGGAAACCTCAACTACGTCTCTCTGCTGGACGGCGGCTCGGCCGCCGACTTCCTCCGGCTCCGGGACGAGGACGCTCTGGGCAGCGATCCGGTGGGTGCCTACATCCGGTCGGTGCGGGAGTGCGCCGAGGCGTTCCGGAGGCCGGGCGCCCTCCAGCAGACTCTCGACTACCCTCTCGGCCCGGTGACCGGAGAACAGGCCCTCGCAGTCCGCACCACGGACGCGACCATTCACACCTGGGACCTGGCCCGAGCCGTCAACGCTCCCGAGAAGCTCGATCCGGAGCTCGTCGCCTGGATCGAAGAGCACCTCGCCGAAATTTACGCCGGCTTGGCGGAGTCACCTGTCTCCGCCGGCACTACCCACCGCTTCTTCGCCGCCCCAGGGGCTCCACCCGTGGCCGGGGAGGCCCGCCAAGCCCGGCTGCTGCGGCTGTTCGGCCGCTGAGCGAAGGAAGGGCGGGCTCGACCTTGGGCCTTGACCCCGGATTTTGGACACCGGAGAGACTTGGATCTTGATGGTCCAGGAGAACAGAGTCCCCGTGAGGATGAAACATTACCCCGCCGAGTTCAAGGCGGACGCGGTCGCGTTGTACCGGTCGAGGCCGGGAGTGACGATCAAGTCGGTGGCAGGCGATCTCGGGGTGAACACCGAGACGTTGCGGAACTGGATCCGGGCCGCGGACGGGCGGCGCCCCGGTGCCGACTCCGCACCGCCGGCAGCTGCCCGGACCGGCGGTGACGACGTTCAGGCGGAGCTGGTCGCGGCACGGAAGAGGATTCGCGAGCTGGAGGAAGAACACGACATTCTCCGCAAGGCGGCCCGATATTTCGCGACGGAGACGCGCTGGTGAACCGCTGCCAGTTCGTTGATGACCACCAGCGCCGTTTCGGCGTGAAGCGGCTCTGCGACATCCTCGGCCTCTCCCGCTCGAGCTTCTACTACTGGCGCCGCACCGCGGCAGCACGGGTTGCCCGGCAGGTCGCCGAAACCGGGCTCGCGGCCCGGATACGCAAGGTCCATCAAGACTCCGACGGCACCTACGGAGCCCCCAGGATCACCGCCGAGCTCCGTGACGAGGGCGAACGCATCAACCACAAACGGGTCGCAAGGATCATGCGGGCCATCGGAGTCGAGGGTGTCCGCTTGCGCCGCCGTCACCGGACCACCGTCGCAGACCAGGCCGCGCCAAAAGTGCCGGATCTGATCGGTCGTGATTTCACCGCGGCCGCGGTGAACACGAAGTACGTCGGCGACATCACATACATGCCGGTCAGCGGCGCGAAGCCGCTCTACCTCGCGACCGTCATCGACCTCGCCTCACGTCGTCTGGCCGGGTGGGCGATCGCCGACCACATGCGAACCGCGCTCGTCATCGATGCCCTGGCGGCAGCCGAGCGGACCCGAGGGAGCCTGGCCGGAGCGGTGATGCACACCGATCACGGCTCGCAATATACGAGTAGGGCCTTCGCTGAAATCTGCAGGTCAGCAGGGGTCCGGCAGAGCATGGGCGCGGTCGGGTCCAGCGCGGACAACGCCGCAGCCGAGTCCTTCAACGCCGCTTTCAAAAGGGAAACGCTCAAGGGCCGCAAGGGCTGGTCGAGCGAGCATGAGGCCAGGCTCGACGCCTTCCGCTGGCTGACCCGATACAACAGCCGACGCCGGCACTCCCGCCTCGGTCAGCGATCTCCGATCGCCTACGAGAACGCCCTCCAACCAGCAGCAACTACCCTGGCCCAAGCCGCATAGACGTGTTCAAAATCCGGGGTCAAGGCCCTACTTCAGCCACACCATGTACAGGCCCAGATCCTGGGCCGCTACCCGCCAATCCCGCGCGGTCCGTCGGCACCAACTCAAATACAGGGCGACGTCACCGGCGTACGCCTTTGTGGTCAGCTCCGCGCGGTGCTGACCGAAGCGGAGATGGCGCAGCCAGTGATCCGCTGGCCGCACCACATCCAACCCGTCATCGATGACCGTCCAGTACCGCGTTCCGGACGGCATCCGAACCGGGAAAGCCCTCACATTTCACCTCTCGCTCTGAGACCTGTGCAACGACCGGCCACAGAGCGGCACCCCCTGAGAACCGACCTCCGGCTCCCAACGAGAGGGTCTCCAACAACGTCACGCCACAGGTTCAGAACCCCCAAAGAACGACAGCGGCGTGGAGACGACGACCGCGACCGTCGGCACACCGTACTTCTTCGCCGTCATCACCAGCTCGACCCTGACGACCTCTTCGACGTTGGTGGCGTTCCCTGTCAAGTTCTACTGTTCGCATCGAGCGAATCCCAGCGGGGCCATGAACGCGGTTGTCTCACTGAGCTGTTTCCAACCTCAGTTTGAGCAGGTCAGAATGCAGGGTGAGGACGGCCTGAACCAGGCTGGTGATGCGAGTCGTGGAACATCGCAGCTTGCGCAGGAGCCGCGCTCTTGAGGGTGGCCATGGCCTGCTCGACGAGCGCACGGATCCTTGCATGCGAGCAGTTGACAGCCTGCTGACCTGCGGAAAACGTCTCCCACCCCAATAGGGCAGCCGTACGGTGCCGCCGGCGCCCCGGTAACCCTTGTCGGCCCAGCACTCCACTTCGGCTTCCTCCAGGGCGTCGATGATGCCGTGGGTTCGCGCGACTTGATGTCGTGGACCGCGCCGGGCAGTGCAGGCGATACCCACACCAGTCGCCCGGCGGGATCGGTGATGATCCGCACGTTCATGCCGTGCTTCTCATGTTTCCCAGAGCAGAAGGGCCGGTCGGCCGCGATTCGGTCGATCGGCAGCAGCGTGCCGTCCAGGATCACGAATGCCTTGGTGGACGCCGTGCAGGCCGCGGTCCGCAGGTCGGAAGCCAGCGCGGCGAGGACCGCACCCGCAGCAACCGCTTCAAGCGCTGAACACTTCGCGAAAGAACCCGCTACAGGCGGTCGCGCGCCGGCAGGTCGGCAACGAGAACGACGAAAGGCGGATCAGCGCGCCGGCTCAGACGTGCCTCGCGCCTGGTCGCGGCTGGCGACCACCAGGTATCCATCGCTCTCGGGGTCGAAGGTGCTGGACTGCACCGTGAGCCCGACACTCCGCAACTGCGCCACAAGGTCCTCGTACCGGTAGGGCCAGATGGACAACCGCTCCGAGCAGGCTCGCACTGCCCCATCCGGCTCGATCTGGGCGACCACGATCTCGAGCAAGTGTTCCTGCTCCCAGCGCTGCTCGATCTGCCAGTAGTAGCTGACGACCGCATCGCGATCGTTGCGGCGGATGAGTCGATCGCGGACGTCTACCCGTGAGCCGGCGGAGCGCACGAGCTCCCAGTTGCGTGAGTGGAGCACAAGGCGCCCGCCCGGATTCAGCAGCCGCGACATCGCTTCCAGTGCGGTCAGGCGCCCGGCTGCGCCCTCAGCGTGCCCGAGCGAGTTGCCAACGCAGAACACCAGATCGAACGTGGAGTCCTCCAGGTGGTCGGGCAGCTCGTCCCAGCTCGCGCGGAGGGCTCGAAGCGAGACGCCCTGCTCGTCGGCGGCCTTCTCGGTCCGGCGAACCATCCCATTGCTGGCATCTGCGGCGACCACGTCAAGGCCAAGACTCGCGAGACCGACGGCGAGCTGGCCGGTTCCACACGCGCAGTCGAGGACGCGCGCGTTGGGCGGCAGAGAGCCCACGACATCGCTGTAGTAAACCGCGGCTGCCTTGGCGGGGGTCAACCTGTCGTCGCCGATCAGCCACTCGTATACGTCGGAAAGCGTCCCATAACCAGCCACCGCGATAACCTCCATCACTCGACGACACGCGGGCTAGACCGCGCCTGCGATTCAGACCTTGCGCCTCGCACTGTGCCGGGCCGTGTCAGCGAAGCATTGAGCAGGACCCAACCACTTCCGGCCGCTGAGACTCCACCGGATTTCATGGGAAACCGCGACACGCCGCACCGACGCATGTTCCCACTCCACCGGCGCCCCATCAGCCACGATGGGGACCGCGGCCAGCAAGCGTGCGTTCACTGCGGAGCGCTTTCACTGCCTCAACTGGTGGAAGCGCCGCAGCCTGCAGTGCTTAGCGGTCGGTTCTTCGAAGGGGATCGGAATTCCAGTCGGGGGCTGGATCCCCCAAGGAACATGGTCGCCTCCGCGTGCGCCAAGTAATGTGACTTCGCATGATCGAATCCGAGATTGAGATCAGCGAGGATCTGGTCCGCAACCTGCTGCAGGACCAGCATCCGGACTTAGAACCCGCGCGAATTGGTGAGGCGGTGGCGGACTGCGGGTCTGGGGCGGGTCTTGTTTGCTGAGGCTGCTGGAGGGCTCGTCAGTAACGTTGCGTAATTGGCTACGCAGTCGCGTGGTGGGCTGGTTGGATGCGGGCATGTCCGGTGATCTGAACGTTGACGGGGTTGAGGCCGTGCTTGCGGGCGCGGTTGGGCGGTTGGCGGATCCGGGGTTTCTGGTGAATGCCGACCCGGAGGAGGTGCTGGGGCTGGTGGATGCGGCTTCGGGGCCTGCTGGGCGGTTTGCGGGGGCGGTGTACCGGGCGTCGGCGCACCTGCACCGTGATGCTGGCGCGGGGGTACGGAGGCAGTTGCTGGCGTTGGATGCCGCCCGGTACGGGGATCGAGGACTGGCGGCGCGGATCACCGCCGTACCGGTGGAGGGCGAACCCGCCGCGCAGTGGGGGGTGGAGTGGGCGACTGGCGGCATGGTCGATCGCAGCCTCTGGCAGACCCTCGCCGGTCACACCAGCTCGGTGGTTGGAGTAGCGACGGGGGTGGTGGAGGGCCGTCCGGTCGCCGTCACCAGCAGCAGGGACGAGACGGTGCGCGTGTGGGATCTGGCCACCGGTCGGCAGGTCGGCCAGCCCCTCACCGGTCACATCTTCGGGGTGATTGGCGTAGCGACGGGGGTGGTGGACGGTTGCCCCGTCGCCGTCACCGGCGGCGCCGATGAGACGGTGCGGGTGTGGGACCTGACCACCGGTCAGCCCGTCGGCGAACCCCTCCACGAACACACCAACTGGGTGCGTGCGGTGGCGACGGCAGTGGTGGACGGCTGCCCCGTCGCCGTTACTGGCGACTATGACGGAACGGTGTGGGTGTGGGACCTGACCACCCGCGAGCAGATCGGCGAACCCCTGCAAGAACGCTTCCGCAGCGATGTGGAGGCGGTGGCGACGGGGGTGGTGGACGGCCGCCCTGTCGCCGTCACCCTCACCGACGGTGGAGGGATGGTGCGGGTGTGGGACCTGGCCACCCGCGAGCAGATCGGTGAACCCCTGCGCACTCACACCGGCCCGGTGTACGGGATGGCGATGGGGGTGGTGGACGGCCGCCCGGTCGCCGTCACCGGCAGCGGGGACGGGACGGTGCGGGTGTGGGACCTGACCACCCGCCAGCCCATCGGCGAACCCCTCACCTGCCACACCGACTCGGTGGGTGCGGTGGCGACGGGGGTGGTGGACGGCCGCCCGGTCGCCGTCACCGGCAGCGTCGACAAGACGGTGCGGGTATGGGACCTGACCACCGGCCGGCCGGCCGGACCGAAGTTGGTGTTCCCCGCGGAGGTGCACGCGGTGGCTGTCACTTCGGATGGCCGACCGGTAGTGGGGTTCGGCCATGAGGTGGCGGTGCTGGCCCGCCGCTGACCAGGTACCGCGCGGTGCACCCCGGGGCGTGTCCCACACAGTGTTCTCATGAGCGGCGGACCGGGCGTTCGTCCCAGCGGTGGGTTGTCCATGCCCGGCGGATCAGGCTGCGTACGGTGATGACGGTGTCGGCGAGATCGAAGAACGCGTTGATCACGATGGTCCGGCGCTCGTAGCAGCGGGCCAGGCGCTGGAAGGCGTTCTGCCAGGCGTGGGTACGCTCCACGTGCCACCTCTGACCTGCCTGGACCGGCGCCTTCTCGCCCTTGTGCGCGATCCGGCCGTGCAGGCCGCGTTCGGCGAGCAGGGCGCGGGTCTTGTCGGAGGCGTAGCCGGCGTCCAGGTGCACGGTGATGTCGTCGGGCAGGGGTCCGAGGTCGTCCAGCAGGTCCAGGGTCGGAGCGAGCAGCGGGGAGTCATGTCGGTTGGCTCCGGCCAGGACCCTGCCCAGTGGAATGCCGTAACCGTCCGTCATGCCAGAACGTTTCAGGCCCTGTTTGCCGCGGTCGACCGGCGAACGCCCGGCTGCTTCGCCGCCTCCGGGAGCCTTGGTGATGGCGCCGTCGACGGCGATCCGGTCCAGGACGAGGCCGACGATCCGGTCGTAGGACTCCAGCGCGATCCGCTTGAGCTCGGCGAAAACGCCCAGTCGTATCCACTCGTCGCGGCGGCTGCGGATCGTGGTCGCCGAGCAGGTCGTGTCGGCGATCGCCTCGTAAGAACAGCCGAAACGCAGCAGTTGCAGCACCTTGTCGAAGACGACCCGGTCGCTGATACGCCTGCGGTGGCAGCCGAGTGGATGGTCCGGGTGATACTCCGGCCGCACAGGCAACAGGGCCGCGAACTGATCCCAGAGCGGTTCAGTCAGCCACGACGGCAGAACGGACACAGGTCTCCTCAGTAATCACAGAGCGTCGCAACTCCATGATCACCGGGACCCGTGCCCGTGCCGTTGCCGATGCCCCCAACCGCGCCTATCCGCGTGACTACTAAGTCTTTGAAGCAGACATGGAAGCCAACCCACACCCGGAAGAAGGAAGTGCTGAAGGCTCTCGGGATCTTCCAGAGGGCTACTGCTGAACACCTGTGGCGGATGCTGCGCCCCGGAGACTCACACGACCGGATCACGAGGGACACCCTCAACGCTCTCAAGGGCGACGGGAAGGTCCGGGTGGTGACGCGGCTGAAGTCCGGACACAAGCTGTGGGTGCTCACCGAGAAGGGCCGCAAGGAAGCCAAGCAGTTGCTGCCGAGGAACGTACGGGTCTCCGTGCTGCTCAAGCCGGAGTACGACGCCATGGGCAGGCCGGTCCCGGGAGAGGGGTACGACGAACACGCCGCCGCTGTCACCCTCACGGCCGCCGTGCTCACCGGGGTCGGCTACGGCACCCCGCTGTCCTGGCAGACCGAGATCGCCCACCGCCTCCCGTACGGCTACACCCAGTACGCCGACCTGATCATGCGTGCCCCGGACGCCGGGGTGCCCGCAATGCTCCTGGAGGTCGACCGCGTCAACGAGCCCGTCGACGAGCTGGTGGACAAGCTGCGCCGCTACACCGAGTGGTTCGAGCTTCTGGCGCCGAGGACGGACGCGACCTAGGCGAAGGCGGCCCAAGGCACGGCGGTGCACAACTCCCGGCTGTGGTCACGCCTCTACCCGGCGACCGGACGCGAGGGCTATGTGCCGGTGGCGTTCGTGTTCACCGGGAAGACCGCCGCGCAGCGCGAGAGCCGGATGCTGCGACTGGAGCAGGCCACCCGCCGCTACTTCGCCGGGGAGCCGTATCCGGGCAGGGGCGCGGGCATTACGGCCGTCGACTACCACCAGGCGGTGCCCGTCGTCGTCACCGAGCTGGAGCGGATCACAGCCGACCCGGCCGGGGCCGCCGGCAAGGTGTGGCGGCGGCTCGGCAGGGATGAGTGGCAAACGCTGGACGAGGCCCTGGGCAACCCCGATGGCGACCGGCTGTACGCGGTGCAGTGGGAGCAGGCCCGGCGACGGAAGACGGAGCGCGAGGCTGCCGAGCGGGAGGCGCAGCGGCCGGTGTGCACATGCTGCGGAGCGAGGTTCACCGACGAACGCTGGCAGATGGTGAAGCGGTCTTCATGGCCGAAGGAGTGGGACGACCTGTGCCGGCCGTGTGCGACGGAGGCCGCCGACCGCGCGGAGGTTGAGCGCGTCGCGCGCCGCCAGGCGGAGGAGGCCGAACGCGCGGCGGCCGAAGCGCCGGCCGCCAGGCCCCGCGGCCGGTTCGGTATCACGCGCCGCCGGTAGCCGGGCGGCTTGTGCCTCCGGCCGGACAGGCGGCCCGGCCGGAGGCGAGGACGAGCATCGCGAACAACGACGTGTTCGCGCTGTCCGCTGATCGGTTTAGCAGAGCCGGTGCTGCCGCAGAGATACGAGGACTACCCCCGTGCTGTACGGGGATTCACGCCGCAAGGGAGAGACGATCTTGGCTGAGTTCCGTCCGGTGGCCAACGGACTTCGCACCGATCATCCCGTTCCGGGTCTGCCGTTCATCAACGACGAACGGCTGCCACTCGGCAATCCGGACGCGATCGAGCGCACCGGCCGGGACCAGGGCGAGGGACTGTGGGGCCGCACCGACCCCTTACCGGGAGGCGGCTGGGTGGCGTTCACCACCGAGCCGAAGAACCGCGCGTACGCGTGGGCCGTTCACTACCACCCCGAGCACGGCCGCACGGTGGTGCTGGTCACGGACGGCAGCTGGAGCGGGCTCCACCACGACTGGGTGTACGGGCACACCGGCTTCCTCTACCGGCACGGCGGCTACTGGTGGGACGGCACCGCCTGGCACCGGCCCGGCGTGGTCTTCGACGGCGCCTACGAACGCTACGACGCCCGCCCCGTCCAGGACGCGCTCACCGTCACGGCCGCGGACCTCCTGGTTCACCCTGCCGACCCGGGCAAGGCGAGTGTCGCCACCATCGCCGGGTTCACCGCGCCCAAGACGACCCTGCCCAACTGGCGTGATCATCTGGCGCTGTGGTCGGAACACCGCCAGCGCGTGCCGGACGCACGACCGTTGAACGAGTGCGTCGTCGACCTGAAGGCCCCCGAGCTGGAGCCGGGCCTCCTGGTGGACCGCGCCGGGCTGGCGAAGATCGCGAACATCGCTGAGGACGACCTACCGGTCCCGGAGTACGAGGACCACAAGATGCCCGGACCACAGGCCCACGGCGCCAACGGACCTCTGTGGTCGCAGCCCGTGGCCCGGGACTGGGCCGAACAGCATCACCGCGACCACGGTCCCCGCGCCCTCCTCTCCGCCACCACCTCCTTCGGCACCCCGCAGCCCCAGGGACTCGTCGCCGACCACAACCGCCTCACCAAGGTCATCCACGTCGACGGGAAGCAGACCGAGGAGGCAGCCAAGACCCTCGCCTGGTGGCCCGCGGTCTCCCTCACGGTGGGAACCGAAAGCATCGTCCCCATGTCGGCACTGCGCACGACCCTGATCGAGGCCGTGCTCTCCCATCTGGCCACCCGCGTCAAGAAGAGGAGGAGCGGAATCTGGCTCGGCACCCTCCGCCGCGACGTGGTCAAGGTCTTCGACTGGTACGTCCAGCGAAAGCCGGACCACACCGCAGGACTCCTGAGCGAGATCTGCCTGGACGCCCACACACGGCTGGACGTGGACCCGCAAACCGTCGGACAACTCATCCGCCGATCCCTCCACCACGACAGCACGCTCGGCAAGGAGACCATCGACGCGCTTCTCGACATGGCCCTGCCGCCGTCCGCGAAATCCTCCGAGAGCTAGCCAGGAGACCCCAGCCAGCGAGTGGTCCGATGCGGAACCGGCGGCGGCCTCCGGGCCGCCGCACCGCCGGAGGACGACCAGGAGCCGGCCGATCCACGCGGCGCACACCAACGGCTGGCCTCACCCGGCTCTTCCAGAATGCTGCCGGCACCATCGGTGCCCGCAGCACGCCCGGAGGCGGCCGGTGCTTCCACCGCGACGGGACCGGGCTCGCCCGACCCTTGTGGGAGCTGGCTGCCGGGCAGCTTGAGCGGCTGGCAAGAAGAACGCCCGCGTCCCGGGCCGCCTTTCCGGGCGGCGGTGGGACGCGGGCGGGCGGAAGGAAGTCGGAGGTTTACGCCGGTATGGGCGCTGGGTCCGGGCGCAGCGCCGCGAGCGGAGAGCGCCGGCCCTTCTCCACCGTGCGCAGCTGCTCCCAGTCGACCTCCGGGTGGGCGGGGATGACCGCGTCGACGGAGGCCGTGGTGTAGAGCGCGACGTCGACGGCCCCGGCCCGGCTGGTGCCGAAGCGGACCTCGATCGACTGCGGAGAGCGGACCCAGCCGAGCCGCACCATGTGGTCGAAATCGGCACGGCGCACCCCGAGCCGGGCGGCGGCCTGCTCCGGTCCGAGCGGTGTGTCGGCGGCGACCAGGTCCGCCAGGTCCTCGCGGCGGCAGACCTCCGCGACCTGGTCGGGGTGGTGCAGCGTCCCGTCGGGGTTCGCGCTCAGGTCGACCAGCAGGCCGCGGTCGACGAACCGGCGCACCACGAACGCCGTCACACTCGCCTTCTCGCTGATCACGTTCGGGGTGCCGAGCGCGTCGGCGATCCGTTCGGCCGCCGCGCCGCCGGAGATCGGCGGGGAGGGCATCGCGGCCCGGATGGCGCCGGCGTCCAGCGCCTCCACGGCGGCCCGGGACCACCGGGACGCCGACGCGTCCGGGGCCGGGATCAGGCCGGTGTGCCAGGCCCATCGGAAGGCGGCTGTGGGCACCTTCAGGCGCTTGGCGGTCTGTCCCGCGTCGTACTCGGTTCGTCGCATGAGATCACCTCTCGCTCGTTCGCCAGGAAGTGGCGGACAGAACATGACAGAACGCATGAAAAACTGTCAAGATCTTCTGAAAACAGGCAAGTTGGACGCGCACTGCTAGGACTGCGCCCGCGTACGCGAAGGAAAATCACCCGTCCGGATGGCACGGCGATGGCCCGCCGGCCCGCGGTATTGACCGGGCGCGCAGGACGCGGGACGGTCGTCACGCAACTACGCGCAACCGGCTCGCTTCGGAGGGGATCATGGCGTTACTTTTCTTCGGCACGGACCCGAACTCGGGTGGAGGGAACTGCCCTGCGGTATGGGTGGACACCGACACCGCCCAGGGCCCGGAACTGGTTCTGCAGGGCAAGTTCGCCGACGCGGCGACCCGGGCCACCTGCAGTCAGGACAGTCCGCCCGCAGACGACGAGGGGATCGTCCGGATCCCGCTCAGCATGGTGGAGCAGATCAGGAAGGCGTGCGATGCCGCAGAAGCCGCCGGCACCCAGCTTTGAGGACCTGCTCGACTCCGCCCAGACCCACGCCCTGCACCTGGAGCTCCGCGACGTCTACGCCGTGGGGGAGGAGCGGGAAGTCTTCGAGGCGTTCCTGCGGGACGGGAGCGTGCCCGCGGACGACTCGGAGTTCTGGGGCGGGTGGCTGCCGCTGGTGGAGCGGACCGTCGCCCGTGGGGTGAAGGTCCGCCGGGCCCGGATCGTGTCCGAGCCCGTCACCGACTACATCCGCTTCGAGCACGCCATCACCGACGCCAACCTCCGCGCCGGCGAACAGGTCCGCTGGCTGCCCCGCCGCCGCGCCTCCACCCTCGCCCTGCCCGGCAACGACTTCTGGCTCATCGACGACCAGGTCGTGCGCTGGAACCTGTTCTCCGGCAGTGGCCAGGCCCTCGATCCCGACCACACCGACGACCCGCAGGCGGTCAAGCTGTGTGCCGAGGCGTTCCGCGCCGTGTGGGACCTGGCCACCGACCACGCCGACTACCGCATCTGACCGACGCACAACCCAAGGGCCACGCACCTCATGACGACCGCCTCCCCCTCGTCCAGCGCTCAGGCGGCCCGCGAGGCGCTCGCCGTCCGGTTGCAGCACCTGCGCAAGGACGCCGGCCTCACCGGACGCGAACTCTCCGCCCGGTGCGGCTGGCACCCCGCGAAGACCACCCGCATCCAGAAGGGCGCGGCCGCACCCTCGGACGCGGACATCCGCACCTGGTGTTCGGCGTGCGGCGCGGACGACCAGGCCGATGACCTCATCGCCACCGCCCGCGCGGTCGATTCGATGTACCTGGAGTGGCGCCGCCTGCACCGCAACGGCATGCGCCAGGTCCAGCAGGACTGGTACACCCTCCACGAGCAGACCCGCCACTGCCGGGTCTACCTGTCCAGCCTGCCTCCCGGCTTCCTCCAGACACCGGCGTTCGCGACCGCCCTCATGCAGCAGATCACCCGCTTCCAGGGCACCCCCGACGACGTCGCCGAAGCGGTCGCCGCACGCGTCGCCCGCTCCCGCTTCCTCTACGAGGGCGGGCACCGCTACGTCGTCCTCATGGAGGAATCCGTCCTGCGCTACCAAACGGCCGACCCCGAGGCGATGCGCGGGCAACTGCGCCACCTCCTGGCCGTGATGCCGCTCGCCTCGGTCTCGCTGGGGATCATCCCGTTCACTGCGAAGCGCACCGTGTGGCCGCTGGAGGCGTTCTACGTCCACGACGACACCATGGCCGTGGTGGAGACGCTGACGGCGGAGATCAAGGTGACGCAGCCGCGCGAGATCGCCGACTACTTGAAGGCGTTCACCGGCCTCGCGGAGATGGCCGTGTACGGCGACGCGGCCCGCGACCTGATCCGGACCGCGATCGACGCCCTGGAGTGAAGCCGCCGCAATTACTCGCAATCTCGTTGAGGTCCGTCGCCAACGCTGCGTAGCGTCGAAGTCACCGACGGACCACCAGCCGGAGAGGCGGGGCCCCATGCGCGCAACCGACACCACCGCCCCGGCCTCGGAGGGCCGCGGCCTCCAGCCACCCGCCTACGGCATTCCCTCACCGGCCCTGCTGGCCCGCGCGGACCGCGGATTCGCCCGGTTCCTCGCCCAGCAGAGCGAGGACCAGGACGACGGAGCCGGCGGCGAGGACACCCAGCGGTGACCGCCGGCCACCCGCACGAGACGCTCCCGGCAGCGAGGCCCGCCATGCACACCAGCACACACACGGTCCTGTACGACCCTGACGGCCTCATCGAGGCGGAACTTCCGTTCGACCGGGAACCGTACGAGTGCCTCGTCAAGGCCGTCCTCGCGTGGACCGGCGAGGGCACGCTCGCGGAACGCGACTACGAGCAGATCGGCCTCCAGCTGACCGGCCACGCCCGCGCCGTTGTCTCCGACGTCCGGCGCCGCGCGAGCCAGCTGCCCAAGAGCAGCGGGCCCCGGGCGCTCGCCGACGTCGTCCTGCGCGAGGCGGAAGGCCGGCTGTCCGCGAAGCTCGAGGGCACCGTGCACTGCGTCCAGAATCGCGCCCGCCTTGTCCGCGCCCTCTACGAACGACTGGACCGCCTGGAGGCCGCGCTCGCCCCGGAGAGGGTTGCACCGAGCGGCGGCTGAACCGTTGGCTGGACGGTTGCTTTCAGCGGGGGACCGCAGGTGTGACCGAAGGTGTGGACCACCCAAATCGGACACCGCCTGTTCTCGCAGGTCAACCCTGGCGGGCAAGCCGGTCTCGTGAGCGGACACCTCTTTCCCACGCGATAGCCATGGGGAAGAGGTCTGCTTCGAGCCCCGGGGCCAACGGGCCGCTGCGGTGGAGGAAACCCCTGGTCGCCCGTTGATCGGGATGGCAGGCTCTACCTCCAGCGAAGGGAGCCCCGCGATGACCGACAAGCCGGAGACGGAACGCGTCGACTGCACCGACTGCTTCGCCCTGCCGGGCCCTGACAACACCCGCATCGCGTACGTGAAGACCGGCGGCGGGACCAGCGAGACCTGGCACGCCCCCGACTGCCCGGCGCTCACGATCAGGCAGATCAACATGGAGGAGGGAAGCAAGCGGGCCCAAGAGCAGGACGCGTGGGCCCGGGGCGTCTTCCCCGCTGCGCACGAGCGGCTCAGGAAAGCCGCCGCCGCAGTGCCCGCCGACACCGCCGCCCAGCCCTTCGCCGACGCCCTGAGCGAGCTGGTCCAGGCGCAGGCCGACACCACCGGCTTCGTCGTTCTCCACCGCTGGGCGGAGATCCTGGAGCGGCACTTCCCGCCGGAGCTCCCCGATCCCGACTGCACCACCCAGTAGCTGGCACCCGTGCACTGCACGGGTGGGGCGCAGGAGTTCCGCCTGGCCGGGGGAGCTGGCCGGCTGGCCGATCCGGACACCCGGGTTGCACGGATCGGTCACACCGCTGACGTGCGGTTTGGCTGATGGGTGCGACCGGATCGGTCACACGGCTGGTCACCGGTCACGGCCGCGGGCATGTGACCGGTCATGAGTGCCGGGCAAGCCCAAGGGAACCCTGGGCAAGCTCACCGTGCGGCAGGCTTGCCCGGCCCGGAGGCGTTGCCGCAGCACGGTCCGCGGCGGGATCCTGGAAAGGGACGCCAAGGCGTCCTAGGCACTGTTTCTCGGATCTCCTGACACAGTCGGGGTGTTGGGGACAGGCTGACTGTATGGGCCGTGGTGATCTGACGAATGCGGAGTGGGATCGGCTGGAGTCGTTCTTACCCCCTGGTGGTGCGCGTGGAGGTCGGTGGAGCGACCACCGCCGGGTCATCAACGGGGTTCTCTACCGGGTGCGGACCGGCGTGCAGTGGCGGGATCTGCCGGAGCGGTTCGGGCCGTGGGAAACGGTCTACAAGCGGCATCGCCGCTGGTCAGCCGATGGAACGTGGCAGATGCTGCTGTCTCGCATCCAGGCTGCCGAGGACGCGGTGGGCGCGATCGACTGGGACGTGTCGGTGGACTCGACAGCGGTGCGAGCCCATCAGCACGCCGCCGGCGCGAGGAAAGCGGCCCCGGCCGCCGTTCCTCAAAAGGGGGCCGGGCGGGGGACGAACCAGGCCGATCCGGTCTTGCGGAAACTGGCCGCCCGGCTGGAGGCGGTGGTCAGGTCGGCGAGTGTCTGGGGCGTTCCCGCGGAGGGTTCACCACCAAGATCCACCTCGCCGCCGAGGGGCGATGCCGGCCTCTCGCGTTCGTCCTGACACCCGGGCACTACGGTGACGGGCCCCAGCTCGAGCGGGTGCTGGAGCAGGTTTCGGTGTCCCGAACCGGAGTCGGCCGGCCTCGCACCCGGCCCGGCCATGTCCTGGCGGACAAGGCCTACACGTCCCGGCGGAACCGTCTCTACCTGCGACGACGCGGAATCCGGCACACCATCCCCGAACGTCTCGACCAGCAGAGGCATCGGAAGAACCGAGGTTCCCGAGGCGGTCGACCCACCAGTTTCGACAGCGAGCGCTACAAGAAACGCAACACCGTCGAACGCGCCGTCAACCGCCTCAAAGGCTTCCGGGCTGTTGCCACCCGCTACGAAAAGCGCGCCTACATCTACCTCGGCACCGTCACACTCGCAGCCCTCGCTATCTGACTCCGGACATGATCCGAGAAACAGCGCCTAGTTCCGCCGCCGGATGTGGCAGGGCGCCGCACACCATAACCTCCCCACATGACTGCAGTTGACTCTCATCCCAGCGGCCCCCGTAGCTCGGAGCAGCGCAAGCGCGAGGCGCTTGAACGGCTCGTGCGGGACAATGACGTATGGGTCGCCACGGCCGACGCCACCGGCGAGCCGTGCCTCGTTCCGCTGGCCTTCTGGTGGGACGGCGAGGCAGTGTGGCTGTCTACCCGCGACAGCAACCCGACCGGGCGCAACCTGTGCTCCTCGGGCCGGGTCCGGCTCAGCTTCGGCCACAGCCGGGACGTGGTCCTGATCCACGGCACCACGCGCATGCTGACCCGCGAGGAGCTTCCGGCCGAGGTTGGCGACGCCTTCGCCGCCAAGAGCCGCTGGGATCCTCGCGAGGACCACGCCTCGTACGTGTTCTTCCAGGTCGCCCCGCAGGTGCTGCAGGCGTGGGGAACGGTTCCCGAGATGGCCGGACGGACCCTGATGCGCGACGGCAAGTGGCTGGTCTAGGGCAGGTCTCGAACGGGGCACATCCACTCGTTGATGACTGCGACCAGGCCGGTTCGCTTGGACCACTTCCGCCGGCCGAGGTTGTCGTTGATGCTGTCCATGTGACTCACCGCATCAGTGCTCTGATCTCGGCCTTCGGCGTCCTTGCCGGCATGGTGCTGCTGATTCTCGCGGTTCGTGAGTACCGTTCCGGGGCATCGGCCCTGTGGATCGGGGCTGGAGCTGTGATCTTCCTCAGCGCTTCGTACACGCTCGTGCGGGATGCACGGCGGCTCCGCACCGGGCCGACCACCTGACGAACAGCGCCGTTCCAACCAGCCCGCCGGTCGTTCTCAGTCCAGCGTGGCAGCATGCGGCAATGGTCTTTCGACACCCCGACGGCGACTACGCGATCACCGCGATGTACTCCGTGCCCGATGACGCCTGGTATCTGGAACTGGATCTCGTGGCCGGGCAACGGACGCTCGTGACGGCAATCGTCCCCGACGAGGATCCGGCACGGGAACCCACAATGTGCTTCAACCCGCACGCAGGGCACACCGACGTCCCGTACGAGGTCATGCGCTGGTTCATGCACCAGGTCGATGAAGAGATCCGTACCTCCCGTGCCTGGATGCGGCTGAGACCGGAGCTCGTCGAGATCATCCACCAACTCCGTCAGGAGCACATGGGCGTCATCGACGACGAATTTCCCCAGGTTCTGGCGTACGTGCGCACCACGGTCTCTGAGGAAGACCTCCCCGCCGTTCTGGGGGCCGCCTTCGGGCGGAATCCTGACGGCACGACCATGGACCACCCGCAAACGCCTCAACCCGTGGACGGTCAAGGAGACAGGCCCTAGTACTGCAACGGTGCTTGCCGTGACTGATGGCCAGGTCGGTCGTTGGTGTGGTTGTGGGTGGGGACCTTGCTGATGTCAGGTTGTGGGCGAGTGAACTGGAAGCTGTGCATGAGCGGTTCGTGC
>NZ_JBCEWQ010000172.1:0-17073 GCF_038448545.1 Streptomyces sp. CLV115 | reverse complement strand
TGAGCAGGAAGTATGCGGCCCGCTCTCGGGCCATGTTGCGCCCGCCGCCGGGCCCCCGGTTCTTCCGAATCTCGAACTCCATCGCATCCCCTGAGCTGGGGTGTTGCGACGACCACTAGAACTCAAGATCCGCCGGGGCTCTCGCCTTTCCGCCCCCGACCAGCGGTTTTCCGTCCTCCGGGCCGACGGCGGACCCCTTATACACCGGGTGTATACCCACTATGTATAGTTCTTCTCTGCCGCACACCGCGCACCCTGTACAGCTGTCCAGCACCTGTACAGCTGTTCAGCAACGGAGGAGTGACCCGCCTTGTCCATGAAGACGAAGTCGATCGGTACGGGGTTGGCCGCCGCCCTTGTGACAGCGCTCACCCTCACGCTGAGCGGGTGCTCCATGCAGACCACCGCCCCCGCCTCGGCCCGTGGTGACGCGGGCTCCGATGCCAAGGGCTCCTTCGGCCCGGTGGATTGCCGCAAGGCGAAGTGCATAGCGCTGACCTTCGACGCGGGACCGGGCGAGGACACCCCGCACCTGCTGGACGTCCTCAAGGAGAAGAAGGTCCACGCGACCTTCTTCCTGCTGGGCAAGAACCACGTCAAGAAGCACCCCGAAACCGTGCGCAGGATCGCCGCCGAGGGGCACGAGGTGGCCAACCACACCTGGACCCACCAGGTCCTGACCGACCGCAAGCCGGCCGAGATACGGGCCGAGCTGGAGAAGACGCAGAACGCGATAGCGGACATCACCGGCAAGAAGCCGCGCCTGATGCGCCCGCCGCAGGGCCGCACCGACGACACCGTCTCGGACATCAGCAAGGACCTGGGGCTCTCCCAGATCCTGTGGAGCGCCACGGCGAAGGACTACTCCACGACCGACTCGGCGCTGATCAAGAAGCGCATCCTGGACCAGGCGAGCAAGGACGGCGTCATCCTGCTGCACGACATCTACAAGGGCACGGTGCCCGCGGTGCCGGGCATCATCGACGAGCTGAAGAAGCAGGGCTACACCTTCGTCACCGTCCCGCAGCTGATGGCTCCCGCCGAGCCGGTCCCGGGGACCATCTACCGCCCCTGAGCATGCCTCGGACGACCGAAGGACCCCCGGCGCGCGGTGCGCCGGGGGTCCGGTCGTCCGATCGGGGCCCGCGCCGTCAGCCGCAGTTGCCCGCGGGCCGCTCCCGGGTCACCAGGTCGGTCCAGCCGGTGGTGCCGTCGATCCACACCACCCGCCGGCCGCCGTCGGCCGCCGCGTTCGACTGCTCGCCGCGGTTGCAGGAGACCCGCTGGACGCGCGACCCGTCCGGGGTCAGCTGCCACAGCTTGGGCAGCGTCTCGTTGCGGTATGCCGTGTCCGGGGTCTGCGCCGTCACGGTGACCGCCTCGTCGGACGCCGTCAGGTCGTACGCGAAGAGCGCGCCGTCACCGGTCTCCGGGCTGATGTCCTTGAGCCCACTGCCGTCCGGGGCCGACCGGCGCACCGCCATCTGCCCCTGGTCCTCGACCTCGTCGACCAGCCACACCACGGAGTCCTTGGTGACCGCGGTCCGGCCGAGCGCCTGCGGGGTGCCGCTCTGCGGCAGCAGCCTCGTCTTCCCGGTGGTCACGTCGAACACCTCGACGCCCAGCTCGTACTCCGTCTCGCCCGGGTAGAGCTTCCCGTAGGCGATCGTGGAGCCCTTGACCGAGCCGACCGCGGTGGAGAGGTGGTACTTGCCGCCGTCCACGTAGGCCTGCTCGCCGGTCCGGGTGTTCACATAGCCGACGTGCTGGCTGCCGAACGGGTCGTACTCGGTGAAGACCACCAGATCGCCGTCGACCCGCAGCCCCTCGACGCCGGTGAAGGAGGTCCAGACGGTCTTGACCGGGCCCCCCGCGATCGGGCGCTTCAGGATGTCGACGCCGGTGTCGCCGAAGGCCGCCCAGACCACCGACTTGCCGTCGGTCGCCGGATAGACGTGGTAGCGGCCGTCGTTGGGGCTGATCAGCCTGGGCGCGCCCTTGCCGTCGGTGCGTCCGGCGTAGATCGAGTACGGCTCCGAGCCGTCGTCGTTCGACTTGGACGTGGCCCACCAGCCGCCGCCCGCGCCGACGCCGGTACCGGAGATGTTGAGCTTGCCGAAGAGCTTGTCGGAGTCGACGCCGAGCGCCTTCTCCCAGCCGGGGACGATGCCGTGGGCGTCGAACGCCCGCTTGACGACCGCCAGTTGCTTCTTCGTCACGCCCAGCTCCCTGGCTGCCGCGACGGTGGCGTTACGGCCCTCGGTGAAGCCGTCGAGCGGAGTCAGGTAGGAGTCGAGCGCCCGGTAGGCGATCCTGTCGGCGAGCTCGGCGCCGAGATCATCTCGGATGTCCCAGAGGGCGCCGGAGTAGATCGTGGAGTTGAGGTGCACCCCGCCGTTGTCCGTGGAGAAGGCCACGCCGAGGAAGTTCTTCGAGGTGGTGGCGCCGTCGTTGAGGTCACGGAAGGCGCAGGCGCGGGGCGCGGTGGTGCGGCACAGGTCCTCGCCGATCAGCCCCGCGTCCGGGTCGTCCATGGCGGTGCCGGAGGCGGTGACGTCGATGGCGTTGCCGAAGTAGTCGGCGATCGCCTCGTTCATGGCGCCGGACTGGCCCGCGTAGACCAGGTTCGCGGTGCTCTCCACGACGCCGTGGGTCATCTCGTGGCCGACCACGTCGAGGTCGGCGGAGAGCGGCTTGTACTCGCTGTCGCCGCTGCCGTAGACCATCTTCTGGCCGTCCCAGAAGGCGTTGACGTACGGCCGGCCGTAGAGGGTGACGCCGACCAGCGAGTTGATGGCCATGCCGCGGCCGTCGAGGCTGTCCCGGCCGTGCTGTTTCTTGTAGTAGTCGTAGACCTGGCCGGCCGCCCAGTGCGCGTCCGTCGCGCCGGACTGGCCGGCCTCCTTGCCGAAGTCGCTGGTGGGGTGGCTGAACTCGCTGATCCCGCTGGGCCAGCGGCCGGACGCCTCGCCGACGTCGACGCCCCGGGCGTCCCAGGTGACGAGCGAGTTCCGGGTGGTGTCCCACTGGCGGGAGTAGTCCCGCATGACGTACTGGTCCTTGCCACTGTCGTGGTAGAGGTCCAGTTCGACCTTGGAGCCGTCGGCGCGCAGACCGGTGCCCTTGACGCCCGGGAAGTCACCGGTCGCGGTGCCGGTGGCCGGTGCGGCCGCGGTGCCCGTGGCCTTCGCGGGGGTGCCCGCCACGGACGTGGCACCCGGTGCGGTCAGGGTCTTGATGCCGCTGTACTGGAGGACCGGGAAGCCGGCCGCGGCGTCGATGTAGACCTCCTGGAGCACCGGTTCGCCGGTGGCCGGGTCGGTGCCGCGTACGGTGACGTGCTGGGCGAGGACGCCGGTCCCCTTCGGGATCACCACGAGCCCGCGGGCGGTGCCGGTGAGGGCGGCCGCCCGGGCGGACTTCCCGCCCCTCGTCCGTACCGCGTCGTCCTTGGTGAGCGTGTCGCCCCTGAGCCGGGAGGCGGTCGTGGCGACCGCGCGCCGCACGGCGAGCTCCGCGTCGACCCGGGCCTCGGTGGGGGCGGTCAGCCCGGTGAAGTACTTGCCGGAGGTGCCGGTGACGACACGCTTTCCGGCCTTCTTCTCCATCCGTACGACGTACTGCCCGCCGAGCACCGCGATGCCGTGGTGCTTCTGCTGGAACCGCACGGTCTCCTCGGAGCCGCTGGTCAGCGAGCGTACGGGGGTCAGGTCCCGCTTCGGGTCGGCGATCCGGTAGCGGTTCTTCTTCGCGGCGAGGTGGCTGCGGGCCGCGTCGGCCGGCTTCGCCCCGGCGTCCACCGGCTCGGAGATCGCGTCGACGAGGGCCGGGGTGGCGGTACCTTCGCCGGCGACGACCTCGGACCGCGGCGCGGTGGCCGACGGGGTGACCGCCTGGGCCGGGATCGCGGTCACCACGAGTGCCGCACTGCCGAGCAGCGCGGCCAGGGCGGCGCCCCTCGGTATGCCGCTCCCCCTCGGTATGCCGCTCCCCCTCGCCGTACCGGTTCTCCCCGCCGCCGTGGATCTGCGTGAACCTCTGTCGGACGTACGCAATTTGGCCCCTCCCACACGTCTGGAAACCATCCAAGTGGTCATGGCCATGCAACCCGCGGGCCGGCAATGGATCAATGTGACAGCCGTGTTGACAAGTGGGCACGCCCACTTGTGTGCCTTGTGAAAACGGAGTGAGAATCCAGGCATGATCCAGGGGGAGCTGCGGGATCTCGGTCTCGGTGAGGGCGAGCAACGCGTATACGAGGCACTGCTCACGGGGAAGGCCGCCGACGCGCAGGAGCTCGCCGCGCTGCTGGACATGGCGCCGGAGCCGCTGGCGGCGGCGCTCGGCCGGCTGGCCGAGCACGGCTTCGCCCTGCCGGGGCCGGCCGGGGAACCGGACGCGCTGCCGCGCGCGGCGACCCCGGCCGGTGCGATCCGTGCGCTCATCCACCGCCGCCAGGCCGAACTCCATCTTCGCTCCGCCGAGTTGGAGCAGCTCCGGATGAACGCCGACCGGCTGGCGGGCCGGCTGATGTCGGGCTCGCCCACCGCCCCCGAGGACGGCATCGAGGTGCTCGTCGGCCCGCAGGCCATCGGCGAGCGCGCCGAGTATCTGCTGGCCTCCGCCGAGCGGGAGGTGGCGATCCTGGACCGGCCTCCGTATGTGAAGGGCCAGTCACGGGAGGGCAGTTCGCGCCCGCCGGGCCTGGACATCGGGGCGCTGCTCGACCGGGGCGTACGGGTGCGCACGGTGCTGGACCGGGAGGGCGTCGGCTATCCCGGCCGGATGCGTTCGCTGACCGGGCTGGTCGAGCGGGGGCTGCGGGCCAGGGTCGCTCCGGACGTACCGACGAAGCTGATCACCGTGGACGGGCGGATCACCCTGCTGCCGCCGAGCGACGCGTCCGACCCGACCGCGTCCGCCCTGGTCATCGGCGACGCGCTGCTGCGCAACGCGCTGGTGCCGCTGTTCGAGACGGTGTGGGAACGGGCGACTCCGCTGGGCGGCTCGGGCGGACCGCTGCCGGAGCCCCAGAAGGAGCTGCTCGGCCTGCTCGCGGCCGGGCTGAAGGACGAGGCGATAGCGCGCCGGCTGGGTGTCCATGTGCACACGGCCCGGCGCCGGATCAGCGTGCTGCTGGACTCACTGGGTGCCCAGACCCGCTTCCAGGCGGGGGCGCAGGCGACGCTGCGGGGGTGGCTGGAGGTGTGAGCGCCGGGCGCGCGAGCGCCCTGCGGCAGCCCGGTGACGGGCGCAGACACCACGGGGCATGAGCGCCGGGCGCGCCGACGTCCCTCGGCAGCCCGGTGACCGGCGCTGACACCACGGGGCATGAGCGCCGGGCGCGCCGACGTCCCTCGGCAGCCCGGCAATGAGCCCGGGCGCCACGACCGTAAGCGCCGGGCACGCCGGCGTCCTGTGGCAGCCTGGCGATGCGCGCGCGACACCACGGCCGTAGGCGCCAGGCGCGCCGGCGTCCTGCGCACGCGGAACGGCCCGCCCACCCGTTTGTCCTGCCGGGGAGGCGGGCCGTACCTACCGGTCGCATGCGTGGTGCCACGTCCGTCACGCCGTGGCGGCCGGGCCTTTCGGACGAGAGGCCCTACGCCGCGGCCGGGATCCTCTCCTCGGGCCTGGCCGCGGACGCCGGGGCCAGGGCGATCTCCAGGACCTGCCGGACATCGGTCACCGGGTGGACCTCCAGCGTGTCCAGGACCTCGGCGGGGACGTCGTCCAGGTCGGCCTCGTTCCGCTTCGGGATCACCACGGTGGTGATCCCGGCGCGGTGTGCGGCCAGCAGCTTCTGCTTCAGGCCGCCGATCGGCAGCACCCGCCCGGTCAGCGAGACCTCACCGGTCATCGCCACGTCCGTACGGACCAGCCGTCCGGAGAGCAGCGAGGCCAGCGCAGTCGTCATGGTGATGCCGGCGCTGGGGCCGTCCTTCGGGACCGCGCCCGCCGGGAAGTGGATGTGCACGCCGCGGTCCTTCAGGTCCGCGACCGGCAGCTCCAGTTCCGCGCCGTGCGACCGCAGGAAGCTCAGCGCGATCTGCGCGGACTCCTTCATGACGTCGCCGAGCTGGCCGGTGAGGGTCAGTCCGGACGCCCCGGTCTCCGGGTCGGCCAGCGACGCCTCCACGAACAGCACGTCGCCGCCCGCGCCGGTCACCGCGAGTCCGGTGGCCACACCGGGCACCGAGGTCCGGCGCTCGGCCGGGTCCTGGGCGGACTCGGGGACGTGGTGCGGACGTCCGATCAGGCCGCGCAGATCCGCCTCGGTGACCGTGAACGGAAGCTCCCGGTCGCCCAGTTCGTGATGGGCCGCGACCTTGCGGAGCAGCCGGGCGACGGCCCGCTCCAGGTTGCGTACGCCCGCCTCCCGCGTGTACTCGCCGGCCAGCTTGCGCAACGCCGACTCGTCGAGCGTCACCTCGTCCTTCTCCAGGCCGGCCCGCTCCAGCTGGCGCGGGAGCAGGTGGTCCCGGGCGATGACGACCTTCTCGTCCTCGGTGTAGCCGTCGAGCCTGACCAGCTCCATGCGGTCGAGCAGAGCCTCCGGGATGGCTTCGAGCACATTGGCCGTGGCCAGGAAGACGACGTCGCTGAGGTCGAGTTCGACCTCCAGGTAGTGGTCGCGGAAGGTGTGGTTCTGCGCCGGGTCGAGGACTTCGAGAAGGGCTGCGGCCGGGTCGCCCCGGAAGTCGGAGCCGACCTTGTCGATCTCGTCGAGCAGGACGACCGGGTTCATCGAACCGGCCTCCTTGACGGCCCGCACGATGCGTCCCGGCAGGGCGCCGACGTACGTACGCCGGTGGCCCCGGATCTCCGCCTCGTCCCGCACACCACCGAGGGCGACGCGGACGAACTTGCGGCCCATGGCGTGCGCGACGGACTCACCGAGCGAGGTCTTGCCCACGCCCGGAGGGCCCACCAGCGCCAGCACGGCACCGCCGCGCCGCCCGCCGACCACGCCGAGCCCCCGGTCGGAGCGCCGCTTGCGCACGGCCAGGTACTCGGTGATGCGTTCCTTCACGTCCTGGAGGCCCGCGTGCTCGGCGTCGAGCACCTGCTGCGCGCCCCGGATGTCGTACGCGTCCTCGGTCCGTTCGTTCCACGGCAGTTCGAGGACGGTGTCGAGCCAGGTCCTGATCCAGGAACCCTCGGGGCTCTGGTCGGAGGAGCGCTCCAGCTTGTCGACCTCCTTGAGCGCCGCCTCGCGGACGTGCTCGGGAAGATCGGCGGCCTCGACGCGCGCCCGGTAGTCGTCGGACTCGTCCTCCGGGTCACCGTTGAGCTCGGAGAGCTCCTTGCGTACGGCGTCGAGCTGGCGCCGCAGCAGGAACTCGCGCTGCTGCTTGTCGACGCCCTCCTGGACGTCCTTGGCGATCGACTCGGCGACGTCCTGCTCGGCGAGGTGTTCGCCGAGCCACTGGATGGCGAGCTTCAGCCGGGCGACCGGGTCCACGGTCTCCAGGAGCTGCACCTTCTGGGCGGTGGTGAGGAAGGGCGAGTAGCCGGAATTGTCGGCGAGCGCGGAGATGTCCTCGATCTGCTGGACCCGGTCCACGACCTGCCAGGCGCCGCGCTTCTTCAGCCAGCTGGTGGCGAGCGCCTTGTACTCCTTGACCAGCTCGGCGGCGGCCCCGGGAAGCGGATCGGGAACGACCGCGTCGACCCGGGTCCCCTCCACCCAGAGCGCGGCACCCGGCCCGCTGGTCCCGGCCCCGATCCGCACCCGGCCCCGGCCGCGGATGAGCGCGCCCGGATCCCCGTCCGAAAGCCGTCCGACCTGCTCGACGGTGCCGATGACACCGGTGCCGGTGTACGTACCGTCGATCCGCGGAACAAGAAGCACCTCGGGCTTGCTGCCACCGTCACGGGCCGCGGCCTGTGCGGCCTCCACAGCGGCACGTACATCGGTGTCGGACAGGTCCAGAGGCACCACCATCCCGGGCAGCACGACCTCGTCGTCGAGCGGCAGCACGGGCAGGGCTAGCGGAGTGACCGCATTGGAATCGGTAGCCATGATCTCCCCTTCGGCAGTCAAGTTGAGCTATGCAGACTCAATGCTCCTGAGCCGTCCATTGTTCCCAGGCGTGCGTTCGCTGTGAGCGATCGTGCGGAGCGGGCAACTGGGGGCGCGAAGGGCTTGAAAACTGGAGGCCGAGGCGGCGGGGGCGACGATCACGGGGTGAACCTCGGCAAGCTGCGCGCGCTCGCGAAGCGGCTCAAGACGCAGCACGAGCTCGCGGGCGAGCTCTGGGCGACTGGCGACACCACCGGCGCGGCTCCTGGGGACCCCGATCCGCCGCCCGCAGGCGTTCGGGCGCGAGGAGGTGGACGCCATGGCGCGATCCGAGATCCTCATCGAACCCGGGGCGGATCAGCTGAATCTCCCGAGACATCCCGCCGAGTCTCCGATCGATGCCGAACCGCCGATCAGCCGAATCGACCGGAGAATCAACTCCCCGCGCTCGCCCCACACTTCAGCTCGCGCTGAACAAATGCCACGAGCTGCCGCAGCAGTTTCGGCAGGACGCTCGGCAGCTTGGATTTATCGGGCACACTGTGCGTACTAATTTGCAGGTCGATGTACTTCCCGGGCGAGTTGGGCCCCTCGGAGGGTTCACAGATGAAATAGGCGGCAGCACCCGCTCCCCAGAGGATACCCTTTTCCCCTACATCGATCGGTTTCGGATTCGCTTTGTTAAAACTGCTCCAGTCGACTCCTTCGAATGCCTCGAGAGAGACGCTTGCCGAAAATTTAGTATTGCCGTCGATATATAGGACACAATTCACAGAGTCGTAATCCTCGGTCAGCACGAAAGGCCAGGCCGACAGCGTAGCCTTCTCGCCCGTGGGCAGGATGGGCGATACATCACTACTGGCGAACGCGTTCCAACAGATTCGCTTGGGCAGTTCCGGCACAGCCTCCCTCTCACCGTCCGAACAACCCACCAGAAGACCGGCCAAGATCACAAATATCGATACCGCCGCTGCGGCACTTCCGAATCGACGCACCATTGACTTCCCTCAGGATCTGAACTGGCGACCAACCCGAGGCAATTCACCTAAACCCCAGGAGACATCCCGCCGAGTCTCCGATCGATGCCGAACTGCCGAACATCCGAATCGATCAGGGATTCAGCCCCCATCACTCGCACCACACTTCAGCTCGCGCTGAGCAAATGCCACGAACTGCTTCATGAGCGGTGGCAGAACGCTCGGCAACTTGGCTTCATTAGAGACGTTACCCGCGGCGATGTGCAGGTCGATGTACTTTCCCGGCAAGTTGGGCCCCTTGGAGGGTTCACAGATGAAATAAGCGGCAGCGCCGCTATCCCAGATGATGCCCTTCTTTCCCACATTGATCGGCTGCGGATTGGCTTCGTCCATCGGGGACCAGTCAATCTGATCCTCGAAGCCTCGGCTAGTGGCGATTGCCTGAAAACTCGGAGCGCCATCAATGGCTAGAGTGCAGGTCACAGAGTCGAGATCATCGACCAACGCGAAAGGCCTGTGATACACGTCAGCCTTATCACCCGCCGGAAGGATGGGCAACACGTCGCTACTGGCGAACGCGTTCCAGCAGATTCGCTTGGGCAGTTCCGGCACAGCCTTCCTCTCACTGCCCGAACATCCCGCCAGAAGACCGGCCGAGATCACAAATGTCGATACCGCCGCTGCGGCACTTACGAATCGACGCACCATTGACTTCCCTCAGGATCTGAACTGGCGACCAACCCGAGGCAATTCACCTAAACCCCAGGAGACATCCCGCCGAGTCTCCGATCGACGCCGAACTGCCGAACATCCGAATCGATCAGGGATTCAGCCCCCATCACTCGCACCACACTTCAGCTCGCGCTGAGCGAATGCCACGAACTGCTTCATAAGCGCCGGCAGGACGCTCGGCAGCTTGGCTTTATCGGGGGCGCTACCCACGGTGATGCGCAGGTCGATGTACTTTCCGGGCGAGTTCGGCCCCTTGGAGGGTTCACAGATGAAATAGGAGGCAGCGCCACTGTCCCAGATGATGCCCTTCTTTCCCACGTCGATCGGCTGCGGATTGGCTTTGTCCATCGAGCTCCAGTCAACCTGGCGCTCGAACCCTCGGAGGGCGGCGTCCGCCGCAAACATCGGAGCGCCATCAATGTCGAGGGAACATGTCACGGAGTCGAGATCCTCGGCCAACACGAAAGGCCTGTGATGCACGGAAGCTTTGTCACCTGTCGGAAGGACGGGCAACACGTCACTGCTGGCGAACGCGTTCCAGCAGATTCGCTTGGGCAGTTCCGGAACAGCCTTCTCCTCACTGCCCGAACAACCCACCAGAAGACCCGCCAAAATCAAGAACGTTGATACCACTGCGGCAGAATTCACGAATCGGCGCACGATTAACTTCCCTTGGAGGCTGAACTGGCGACCAGATCACGGCCCACTGAGTGCGCCGCCGCTGTCTCGATGGAGGCCGAGCCTTGGTACTCCTCGATCTGCTCATGCGTCAGACCGGACCCTCGTCCAGCCGCCCCCACCGCTGAACTGGCGGCGCTCTTGGCGGCCTCCTCGGCGCGCGTGTAACCTGCCGCAGATTCATGGCGAGACGCTGTCGTCCTGTCGTGCTCTGCATTCTTCACAGCGGACTCGCTGACGTCTTCCTTGATCCAGCCCACCACATCGCCTCCCGCGGGAAGCATCTCGACGTACTTGGCCCCAACGGCGTCAATGATGCGATTCGTCCACTTCGCATTCTCTGCGACGCCGTCGTTGTATTCCTCATCCTCGGCGACCTGTGCTTCGAATACGCCTTGCGCCCTCGCCTCGGTCATGATGCCGGCGATCTCGCCTCCCGGGTGGACGGCATTCCGCACCGCCTCACCCACGTCACCGTGTCTCTCGGGGTGCTGGAAGACGTCGGAGACCAACGCTGTGGTGTAAGCCTGCTGAGCGTTGGTGATCGCACCGTATGCCTGGGGGTCCTGGCCGACTGCGCCGAGGAAGAAGGCCATCTCATCCTTCTTGAATTCCGCGGGCGTACCGAACGGTTTGATCTGATTCGCGCCATTCTCGGCCGTGGCCTGCAGGTCAGGCATGTATTCGGCGGCCATGTTGCCGAAGTTCTGGGCAAGTCCGTTGAGTCGCCCATCTTCTGCCACGAGTTCGGGCTCCGCACCGATCTTCGCGACGACCTTCTCCATCACGCTGCTCATGTGCTTCCCGTGCTCTACCGGCGGCGCGTCCTCGTCGCCCGGCACTCGTCCCGTGACCGCCGCTTCCAAGGCGTTGCCCATGGCTGCCTGACCAGGGCTCTGCTCTCCGCCGGTGACCGTGTCGTACCAGTCGTCCATGGGCTTCTTGTCGAGCAGGTAGTCGACAACGTCCTGCGCCTTCTTGCCTTTGAGCTCGGCGTCGTCCGTGGTCACGATGCCGTCCTTGTCGGTGTCCTCGCGGAGCGGCTCGTCGAAGAAGGCTGCTGACGCCTCGGGGTTGTTGCTCATGGCCTCCATCAGGCCGGTCAGGGGGTTGAATCCCTTGCCACCCGTCTCGTCGAGGTTGATGAGCATCTTCTGGTCCGACGGCAGGCTGTCGTGCCAGATGTCCGGGTTCTTCTTGTCCATGGCGACCATGTCCCGGCCGACCGACAGCAGGAAGCTCTTGTCGTACGTTCCTTCCCGGAGGAGCGCACCCAGCGCCTGGTAGCCGTACAGCTTCGCGAAGCCGGCGCCCGGTACGTCGATCTGCTTGTGGCCCGCCTTCATGAGCTGCGTGGTCCACCCGGCGCCGAGGTGGTCCGGTGTCGACGTCTTGGTGGCGAGACCCAGCATGGCGCCCATGTCGCTCTGGATGTTGCGGACCATGTTCGCCCGGTCCTGGCCCGCCGGTCCGAGGGACGTCGCGTCCAGCGACATCTTCATGTACGACTCAAGGGTGCCCTCGGCGCCCAGCTTCCGGTAGAAGGCCGGGGCGAACTCGGGGTCGTTGCGGTTGTCGTCCAGGAGGTCTTCGAGTTCCCTCAGCGCTGCCACATTTCGCGCCGTGCCGCCCTCCCCGGTGACCTTCTTCATCAGCTCCGTCGCCCGGTCCACCTGCTCGGCGTCCAGGCTCTTGTACTTGGGAGCGGTGAAGTTGTGGTCGTCCTTCACATTCGCCGCGAGGGCGCGCTTCAGTGAGTCGTCGGCGTCGGAGCAGTCCTCGACGATCCTGTCGATCTTCCGCTGCCAGGAGGACACGGCATCGTTCTGCTTCCGCAGGGCTTCCGAGTATCCCGGGTCGTGGCGCGCCGCGATGTCGCTCTCCAGGTCGTACTGAGGCGTGACCTTGCCCTTGGCGTCCACACGGATCCCGGCGGCCGGGCCCTCCTCGTCCCTGATCCTGACGAGCGCGTCCTTGGCGGTCTTGAACGACGTGTGCGCATCCGCGAGCAGCAGCTTGATGCCCTTGGCCTGGGCCCCGGCGTCCTCGAACTCTCTGGCCGTCTTGCCGATGAAGGGTTTGGTGACGTCGGAGTTGGCTCCTTGCCATCGCGCCTTGTCGGACTTGGCCTTCATTCCCTGCCGGGCGTCGTCGGCAAGCTTCTCCAGCTTGGTCACCATTTCCGACCAGTCGTCCGCGGCTTCCTTCAACTTGCCGACGGGCGCGTTGACGACGTCATCGAATGTCAGCACGGCGCTCCCCTCCTCGTCCCTCGTCCCTCGTCCCTCGTCCTACTTGTAGTACTCGCTGATCTTGGACACGGAGAGCAGGTTGCCGCCGATGTCCGCATCGTCTGCGGCGTGAACGGACTTGCTGTAGTCGAGGTGGTTGGAGATCCGGGCGCAGGCGTCCAGCAGCGTTCGCAACTGGCTGTTCCACCGGTCGTGCACCTTCAGCAACTCCGAACCGCTGATGAAGTTGCCGTTCGTCAGGGCGATCGCCGCGTCAAAGGTGGCGGGACGAGCGTGGTCACCGTCCCGGGAGAGCCGATCGCGCAGCATGTACGCCTCGTGTCCGACTGCTCCGAGGTCGTCCTGGTTCACCACCAGATCAGCCGCACCGCCTGAAGCTCCAGGCTCTCCGTCAGCTCGATTCAGCTGCATGTGAGCCGATTGACGCTGCGCGGCTTCGGCCTTGACCTGTTCCCACTCGTTCCAGCCCATCACGCGCCCCCATTCGACCAGTTCTCGTTGTGAGGATCTTCATCCTCCGGGCCTCGATCGCCAGGGCCTGCTGTGGGTTCGCCGCGTGGACCGCATACAGGGGGTCGAACGACGTCCCCTGCGTGGGGCGCTGCCGCCTCCCCGTCTTCCGAGCGGCTGCCGACCCCTCCCCCTTCAGCCCATGACCGGACTGGCATCTTATTTGATCGGGAATCGCTGATCACAGCGGCAACACCCTTGCAAAGCCTCGTGATTCGGCCAATTTCAGACCGTCCAAGACCGCCCGGCGACCCGGCGTCCCGGCGAGCACGAAGGCCCGGCGAGCACGGCCCGCACCGCTCGGAGGTCACATGTCGCCTCCGGGCTGTCGCGTGGGCCGGCGACCGTCGGCCGTACGCTGGAATTTCATGCGCGAGGGACAGTACGAAGGGCAGGAGGACCAGGTGACCGGGGCAACGACGGTGGCGCAGGTCATGGCCGAGCTGGCCGGGCTCGATGACCCGAAGGCGCGCAGGGTGAACGAGAAGCACGGCGACGATCACGGGGTGAACCTCGGCAAGCTGCGCGCGCTCGCGAAGCGGCTCAAGACGCAGCAGGAGCTCGCGGTCGGGCTCTGGGCGACGGACGACACCGCGGCCAGGCTCCTGGCCATTCTGATCTGCCGCCCGAAGGCGTTCGGGCCCGGGGAACTGGACACCATGCTGCGCGAGGCACGCGCCCCCAAGGTGCACGACTGGCTCGTGAACTACGTGGTGAAGAAGAACCCGCACTCCGAAGAGCTGCGCCTGGCCTGGTCCGCCGACCCGGATCCGGTCGTCGCGAGCGCCGGCTGGGCGCTCACCACCGAGCGGGTGGCGAAGAGGCCCGAGGGGCTCGATCTCCCCGGGCTGCTCGATGTCATCGAGGCGGAGATGAAGGACGCCCCGGACCGTCTGCAGTGGGCGATGAACCACTGCCTGGCGCAGATCGGGATCGAGCACGCCGAGTACCGCGCCCGCGCGATCGGTATCGGTGAGCGCCTGGAAGTGCTCAAGGACTACCCGACGCCCCCGAACTGCACGTCCCCGTTCGCACCGGTCTGGATCGCCGAGCTGGTGCGCCGCCGGGAGGGGCAAGAAGGCTGAGCGGGCGCCCCCGTGGTCCCCGTCGGGCGCGAAAATCATTCGGCTCGTCGCACGAGTACGGGCACAGTGCCCCCATGGACGTCGACAGCGGTGGCCGAGGGCTGAACGAGGACGGGACGATCCGGCGGGAGGGCTCGCTGAGCCGGGTGCCCGCGGCGTTCGCCCCCGTGGTGGCGGCCGCCCGGTCCCGGATCACCGGGGCGTTCGACGGTACGCGGCTGCACAGCGCGTACGTCTACGGCAGCATTCCGCGCGGCACGGCCGTCCCCGGCGTCTCCGATCTGGATCTGCTGCTGGTGCTGCGTACCCGGCCGACCGGGGCCGACGAGGCGGCGACCCGTGCCGTCGAGGCCGGCCTGGACGCCGGCTTCGGGCAGATCGACGGTGTCGGCGCCCTCCTCACCAGTACCGACGCCGTCACCAGTGAGCTCGAACGCCACGACCTCGGCTTCTTCCTGGCCTGCCTCTGCACCCCGCTGCTGGGCGAGGACCTAGCCGGGCGGTTGCCGCGCTACCGCCCGACCTCCCTGCTCGCCCGCGAGACCAACGGGGACCTGGTGCTCTCGCTGCCCCGCTGGCGGCGCAGGGCCGCCGAGGCCACCACGGACGCCGAACGCCGAAACCTCAGCCGGGGCGCCGCCCGCCGGCTCGTCCGGTCCGGCTTCACGCTGGTCATGCCGCGGTGGCAGGGCTGGACCAGCGACCTGGCCGAGTCCGCCGAGGTGTTCGCCCGCTACTACCCGGACCACCCGGAGCGGATCGAGCAGATGCGGCTGGCCGCGCACACCGGCCGCAACCCCTCCGCCGATCCGGCCGTCCTCAGCACGCTCATCGAGGACCTTGCGCCCTGGCTGGCGGCCGAGTACCTCGCGGTGCACGGCGAGAAGGCACCTCGCCCCTGATCACCTCGCCTCTGATCGCCGCGCCGCTGATCGCCTCGCCCCTGGCCGCCACTCCCCTGGTTCCTTCGCCCCTGGCCGCCACTCCCCTGGTCACCGCCTCCCGGACCGCACCGGCCCGCCGCAGCAGCGGCCAGCAGGCAATGCCGAACAGCAGCGCCAGCGGGTGACCCCAGTCGGTGAGCGGGCTGCTCAGATCGATCAGGTCGGCCGTCAGCATCACGCCCAGCCCGCCGAGCACCAGCGTCCGCACCAGCGGGGTGAGCAGTCCGGTGAGCGCGCCCACGCTCGCCATCAGCCCGAAGCTGATGCCGTAGTCGAGGCGGTGCAGCGACGATTCCGGCAGGTGCCCGGCGACCACGGAGATCCCGACCGGGATCTCCGTGGCGAGCGTGGCCACGACATGGCCGAGCACGAACACCGCGGCGGTCCGCCATCCTCCGATGCGGCGCTCCAGCGCGGTCAGTACGAGGGCGAGGACGAAGACCACCGGGGAGGCGAGCCCGCCGACCACCCACAGGGCGCTGGCGGTCAGGACCAGCAGCGGGGTCTCGCCGAGGTGCGCGACGTCGGTGCTCGATTCACGCAGCGCGGCGGCGACGACGGCGGGATCGGCGAACTCCATGAACAGGGACGTGGCGACCAGCACCAGCAGATAGCCGAAGGTGAACGGCGTACCGGCGGGCGTCGGCAACAGCCGCGGCCACCGGCGGGCCCCGCCGGCCGGAGGGGGTGGTGGAGCGGCCGGGCCCGAAGCGGCGGGGCGGCCCGGCCCGCCGGGCCGGCGCGGGACGGCGTCGAGCAGCGGAGCCACGAAGGGTTCTTCGCGGACCGCCCTGTCCGTACGCTGATGCACCGCGCGAGGCCCCTTTCCATGACAAGCCCCCCGAAGCAAGGCCCCAACCTTCTTTGATCTTCCCCCGCGCCGTCCATGGCGTGAGCCACAAACGCCCGTCCGTGAACCGGTCGTGGTCCGCCCCCCGATAGAAGAGGTGTGAAGCTGCTGCGCCCCTCGGGGGAGGACCCGAACGACGACGACGCCCTGCTGCGTGCCGTCGCACAAGGAGACACGGAGGCCCTTGCAACGCTCTACGACCGGCACGCCGGCTGGCTGCTGGCCCGGCTGAGCAGGCGCTGTGCGGATGCCGAGACCGTACGGGAGGTCCTTCAGGACACCTTCGTGACGGTCTGGCGCTCCGCGGCCTCGCACCGCGGGGCCAGGGTCGGCGGCTGGCTGTGGGTGATCGCCTCGCGCCGGCTGGTGGACGCCCAGCGGGTCCACGCCCGTTCCGATCTCGCCCACCGGGCCGAGCGGGCCGGGAGCAACGAGTGGGCCGCCACCGCGCCGTCCGCCGAGGAACGGGTGCTCGCCGGGCTGGAGTACGGGGACGTGGGCGCCGCGCTCGACCGGATCTCGCCCGAGCTGCGGGAGGTCCTGCGCGCCACGGTCGTCGACGGGCTGACGACCCGCGAGGCGGCCCGTCTTCTCGGCATACCCGAAGGCACGGTCAAGACCCGGGCGATGCGGGCCCGGCGCGAGCTGCGGGCCGCGCTGGAACTGTCGGCCCCGGCGGCCGGACCGCTGGGAGGAACGGCATGACCACGATGGGAGGCGCCGGCATGCCCCACTGGCACGTGAGCGAGGAACTGGCCGGGCGGTACGCCGCCGGTTCGGTGCCGGAGACGGACGCCTGGTCCGTGGAGAAGCACGTGGAGACGTGCGGCGGATGCGCGGCCCGGCGCGGCGGCCTGGCTGCTGCCCGGGCTCGCGATGACGCTGGCGGCGCTCGCCCTCGGCTCGTACGTCGGTTGCCGCACCGGCGCCACGTCCGTCGCCGTGGCCTGGGCGGGCGCCGACGTCCTGCCCGTCCTCGCCACGTCACCCCCGGCCGCGCTCGCGGCGGCGACCGGGGC
>NZ_JBCEWQ010000171.1:0-17234 GCF_038448545.1 Streptomyces sp. CLV115 | reverse complement strand
GAACTCGACACGGAGAGCGAAAACTTACGCATCACCCGCAAGACGCTCCTCACCATCGCCGCCCCAGTGCCCGTCGAGGAGCCGCCCCGCCCGGACGTGCCGGACCACCCGGCTTACCGGCAGATCCTCACCGCCCTCACCGACGCCGGCCGACCAACGCGGGCCCGTGACCTGTGCGAGGCCCTCGACCTGCCGATCCTCCCGAAGAACACCGAAGGCATCCGATCCAAGCTGAAACGCCTGGTCGCACGAGACGTCCTCACCGAACCCGAACCCGGCCTGTTCACTCAGCCCCACAGCTGACCGCCGGCCCACCCCGCCGACCAGGGCTCCTCACTCAACTCCAAGCCCGAAACGGGCATTACCTCGCCTACCGCACTCTCAGGAACGCCTGCCAGCGCACGTCGACGTCCTCGCTGTTCAGGCCGGTGGCGGAGGACCAGAGCCAGAGCGGGAGAGGGCCGCCTCCGCCGGGCAGGCGGTCGACCCGACAGAATCAAGCTCAGACGGTGGCATCCTGCTGTTCCAGCCATTTTGAAATCACTTGGTTTGTTTCCTCAGGCATTTCCTCCTGAATCCAGTGACCGCAGTCCAGCCCGACCACTTCCACATTGGGCACGAACTCTGTCAGGGGCTCGGACCTCGGGACCGCCAAGTCCCGGTCGCCGTAGATCATGAGGGCGGGCTGCTGGATGATCGGGTCCACGTCCGCCAGCAGGTGCCAGTTACGGTCGAGGTTCCGGTACCAGTTGATGCCGCCCGTGAATCCCGACGTTTCGAACCCGGAGATGTAGACGGCCAGGTCGCTGTCGCTCATGACAGGCTCACCGAGCGGTGCTTCCGCCAGGGCGAGGTTGATAAACGCCATGCCCGGCTCAGGGGGCGCCGGGGGCACGTTCTTCCGGTAAAGGTTGCGGATGAACTGGCTTGTGTTCGCATCGAACACAGCGTCCGCAATGCCCGGCTGTCGATTGAAGTGGACGAAGTAGAAGTCGCCGCCGAGGAACTGTTCCATGACCTCGATCCACGGCGTTTCACCGCGCACCTGGTAAGGCAAGGAAAGGTTGATCACCTTGTTCACACGGTTGGGGTGCAGCAGGGCCAGCGACCAGACGACGAACGCACCCCAGTCATGGCCGACGAAGGTGGCGTCGTCGTATCCGTAGTGGTCAAGGAGCGCGACGAGGTCGCCCGACAGGTGCTCGATGTCGTAGTCCGTTACTTCGGCCGGGCAGGATGAGTTACCGAAACCCCGCTGGTTCAGTGCGATGACGTGGTAGCCGGCTTCGACGAGGACGGGCATCAGGTGACGCCAGGAGTACGCGTGCTCGGGCCAGCCGTGGCAGAGCACGATGGGCTTTCCCTTGTTTTCTCGTCCTGCTTCGAAGACTTCGAGTTCCACGCCGTTGACCGGAATAATGGCGGGCTTGGGGAAATCGGTAGAATTGATCATCGTGTTTCCATATTACTTTCGGGGTGATTGGGATTAGGTGAGGTTCCCGAAGCTGGTTCGGGTTGTCGAATCGCGAACTTTTTGCACAGTGGATCTTTATGGAATGAAAGTCTGACACTGAGATCACTGATATCGCTGAGACGCGACACGAAACGGTTACGCTTCGCGACATCGCCTTCTTGAGGCTCCCTATAAGCCTCCGCGGGCCTTGATGCCCTTGATCTGCGCGTTGACCGAGCGGTCGATCATGACGGCCGCTCAGACCTTGCCATCGACGCCACCATCCGCTCCAAGCGGGCCAGCCGCGTCTTCTCGGTACGGGCGGTGACCAGACCGAGGTACAGCGTGAACTGGTCGGACTTGCCGAGCGTGTCGTAGAACGCCCGCGCTGCCGGGTTCGCATCGAGGGCTTCGATGAGATCCGGTGGTGCGGTGGCGTTCTTCGGCGAGGCATATGCCCTCGCCGAGCGGCCGTCTGCCCGCGCCGCCTCGACCTCGGCAAGGCCGCGGGGGCGCATCCGGCCCGCCGCGATCAGCGCCTCGGCCTTGTCGACGTTCACCTGCGACCAGGCGGAGCGGGGTCTGCGGGGTGTCGTGCGCTGCAGAAAGTACGAGTCGTCGAAGCCCCGCCGCTGACCGTCGATCCAGCCAAAGCAGAGCACCGTGTCGACCATCTCTTCCCAGGTGAGCGACGGGATGCCGGTATGCTTCTTGGCGATCTTCACCCAGAGCGCGGTCCGTTCCTCGTGATGCGTGTCGAGCCAGGCCTCAAGGTCGGCCGGGCTCGCGGGGACAAGGATCTCGACGCCGTCCTCGTATTTCTGCATAAACCGCAGACTAGAGGCCCTATAGGACAGATGCTGACCTACAGGCCATGAGGAGCACCAGAGGTTGAAGAACAAGATGAGGCCCTGTTCGTGATACACCGCGTGTCCACCCTCGTCAGCCAGGTGAGCAGGCCGGCCGGCGACCTCGGCGACCTCGGCGGCCCGCTCCGCGAACGAGCGGAGCGGGACCGCCCCATGAACCGACCCTCTCGGCAAGCGTGTCGCCAAAGCCACGCAAGCCTGGCTGGACCTCCCGGACGAGTCCCCGAAATGGGGTGTCAGGGCCGCTCCGACGGCAGCCCAGGAAGGAGTGAGGATGACGGAGGAGACGTCCAGAGACCAGATTCGCCGGGCGAAGCCGGAGGGGTTGAAGGAGAGGGACAGGTTTGCAAAGGCGTCGTCACAGCGGTGGAACGCTTCGGCGCGTTCATCGACATCGGTGGTCGTCATGGGCCGTTCCGGCGCCGGGACTTTCGCGTCTGTCGGTGGGAGCCTTCGTGTCCTTGTCCGGGGTGGTTCTCGGCCCGGTGTCCGGTCTCGGGTGCTGTGGACCGGGCTGCTTCACGGGGCGTTGAGCGTTGACGGCCGGGCGCTGGTGTCGGACAAGTCGTGCGGATTGACTGGTCACCAGGTGAGGATTACCTGGTCAGGGGAGTGAGACCCCAGGCGCGCTTTCCCCTCCTCGAAGGAGGGGAGTACGGACGAACGTACTCAACCGCGGCAGGACAACTCATCGATCTGGGCCGCACTGGGCTGGAGTTCTTCCGCACGCTGGGCCGAGTTGGGCAGCCGGGTCCGGAATGCTTTTAGCCACTTACCGCTGCCAACGTACTTCACAAGGGCGTCACGAAGGCGTGTGCAATCCTTGTCGTGTCCTTTGGGCAGGGCGATGCCGTACTTACTGGGCCCACCGATGGTGAGGTTCGGGACGACCTTGAGTCGGCTGTTGTTCTCCAACTCAAATGCGGAGAGCGGCAGAGTGTCTCCGGCGACCGCATCGACGCGCCCATCCTCCAGGGCTTCGATGCAGGAATGGAATCCCGGCTTCACCAGCATCTGGATTCGCCCGTAGGCTTCGCTTCTCATGGTCTCTTGCGCCGTTGAACCCTCTTGTGTGCAGACGTACTTGCCGTCGAGGTCGCCCATCGCCCGGATACGTGTCGTTTCGGCCGCCCGGACCAATAGACCCAGCGCACCGGAAGCGATGGGCCCCACGAATTCAACCTCCCTCATGCGTTCCGACGTCATGGCGAGCGCGGCGTTCAGATCGACGTCACGGTTCTGCAAAGAAGAAATCTGCTCCACAGTCTGGACATCGACGCGGATGGGTCTCGATTCGATATCTGCCTCCTCCAGTACCCCCTCTACCGCTTCCAGGCTGAAGGCCGAGAAATTTCCCCACGCGGGGTTCAGGAAAAGGGAGTTGTCCGCGTTGCCCTCCAATCCGACCAGTACTTTGTCGTCACTGAAAAGGCTTGAAGTGGCATTCGAGTTGCCCCACAGTAGATTCCCCAGCGCTGCCAAGGCGGACAGCGCTGCTATGGCTGGGATCGTTCTCCATGCCCATGCGCGGCGGAGTGAGGCCGAATTGGTCGTCGCGTCGGTATCCGCGTCAGCCGGTGCCGGTGTGCCGTCTGTGGATGGTGCCTCCGGCTCTCTGGCCGGCCCTCGGACCAGGGAGAGTTCACCGACGGCACCGACGGAGCGCCGTTGCGGACGAGGGAGGCCGAGCCCGGCCAGTTCTTGGTCGACATGACGGTGCACTTCGTCCAGGGTGAGTGGACCGGGAACCGTCAGAGCTTGGAGCATTGACCCGGTGAACGCCGTATGGGTGGCGCCGGGCGGGGCATGGGACGGGGCGGTGGCCGTGGTGGAAGTCAGGGTGTAGGTACCCGTCAGGTTCAACTGTCCCAGGGCCAGCCCGCTGGGTCCGGCCATGGCGGAGATCGCCTTGCCGGCAAAGCAGCAGTCCAGCACGAGCACCCGGGCCTTGGCGCGGGCCCCGCCGACCATCCGTTTCACGAGGTCGAGGTGGATGGCGGACCAACCGATGTTCTGGTTGTCGGTTCCGGTGAGAGCGAAGTGCAGCAGCCCGGCTTCGTCGAGCAGGCCGTGCCCGCAGTAGTAGACCAGCAGCAGGTCCTCGGACTCACGAACGGCTTGGGACAGTGCCGCGCCGACGGTGGCCTGGTCCTTGGGGTCGGCCACCACCACGCAGTGTTCGGGCGCGAACGCACCATGAACGGGGTGAGTGAGGGTTCGCCGCAATGCGTCCAGGTTCGCCTGCACGGCAGGAATATCAGGCAACTCGGGGTCGTGGAACGTACCTGTCCCGATGAGAACCGCCCGGCTGGTCGCACGCTCCGGGAAGCGTGTGCCAGTCACCGGGGTGGTGAACCTGGCGCCGGAAACTGTTCCGCGACCTCCCGCAGGAGCGCCTGGGGATCGGCTGCGCGCTGAACGTCCACCTCGATCCGACGCCCGTCCTCAGCACTGATCGTGATCTTGACGTCGGTGCCGCGAGAGGTGACCCAGGTGCACACCGACTGGATGAGCACGGCCAGGATGCCGCCGGAGCCGAGAGCCACCGTCAGCAGCTCCATGGCGGAACCCATGTGGCCAGGGAGGGGGAACTGCCGATGGAGCCGCACCCGGCCGCGCAGATCATCCTCGGACACCAGCCAGTCACGCAGCGCGATCACATGCGGCTGGGCCTCCGATTCTCCCAAGCCCTCGACAGCCACTCTCAGTTCCGCTCCGGCGGGCATTCCTGGCACCGCAACTCCCTAAAAATGAAGGCACTTGATCGGGTCATCATGGCACGCAGAAGTCGCGCCGAACCCAAGAAGCCCCACTACCGGATGCCTGCGATCGTGGGGACCACCCACCTTCAGGCCAGGGACCTGGACCACGGCATCGAGCTGGGCAACCGGTCCGTCGACACCCTCGCCCTGTGTCCAGCCCTCCCGGGCGAAGGACTGCGTTCGAGAGTTCAACACCACCCTCGGATCCAGGCCCCCGGGCTTCCAGCCCGCACTTCGCCAACCGCAGGTTCGATCACCGGTGGGCCGCCGACCGGGCCGTCGCTCAATGCCCGACGCTGCTGGTCGAACCCGCTCCGCGCACCGCCCACTCGCCCGGGTTCCTGCATCGGAGGGCCGCGCCGTCGTTGACCGGGCCCGATACGTTGGTTGGATGGGAGCCTCTGTGCAGTGTGACCGCCCTGGGCACGTGATCCTTCTCAACGGCACATCAAGTGCTGGTAAGACCACCTTGGCCCGCGCGATCCAGGAGGAAAGCGATGAGCCGTACCTTTACTGGGGCCTCGATACGCTGTTCTCGATGGTGCCGGAGAAGTGGGCCGGCGCCCGCGGCGGGCACTTGAGCTGCGAAGGGTTCCGCTACGACCGGTCGGAGCGTGACGAGGACGGCCGTCAGCTGATCAGCATCCGGTACGGCGACGTCGGCCGCCGGATGCTGGCCGCCGCCTGTGCGTCGGTCGCCAAGCTGGCGTTCGAGGGCTGCAACGTCGTGGTCGACGAGATGCTGCTGGATCCCGATCTGCTGGAGGGCTGGCTCCAGGCGCTCTCCGGCGTAGAGGTCTGTCTCGTCGGGGTGTACTGCCCGGTCGATGTGCTGGAGGAGCGGGAGGCAGCACGGGGCAATCCGGCAGGCCTGGCGAGGGGGCACCTGCGGACGGTTCATGCCCATGAGGCCAGGTACGACCTCAAGGTCGATACCGGCAAGGCCCCCGCGCAAGAGCTGGCGCGCACGGTTCTCAGGGCTCGCCCGCCGGCGGCAGCAGCGGGGCGCCACGGCGGCGAGACGCCGTCATTCCTGGTGGACAGTCCAGCTACCGAAGATCGCTGAGTGCTGCTCAAGCTCATCGAGAAGCGCGGTTGCTCGAAGGGTTCTGGTCCAACTTCTGTGACGGGGTGACAGCGAGTGTTGTCAGCCGCATGTGACTGGGAAGTCGGGCCGGAACCGGATCGCGTGAACAAGGCCGGAGCAGGGCGACAAGAGGAAGCAGGATCGGTGGTGTGAGCGACACGACCGTACCGAGAGCCGCGTGGGACAGGCTCCTGCCGTCGGCCGCGGGCCATGTGGCTCCCGTCGTCCAGCACAGGTGAAACACAGCGTCCACGGTGAGCACCGGGGCGACGAGCGCGGCGGCCCCGCGCAGCGCCGGGCTGTCAGTGCCTCTCCATACGATGTCGGCCAACTGTGGGACAAAGGGGTGGATGTGGCAGGAGCGGGACAGGAAGTACTGAGCAAGGACCGGGGGAGCCAGCCGCTGTGGGTGTGGCTCATGGTCCTGACCGCCCACGGCGGTCGCTGTGTGTACTGCGACGAGAGGCAGTCGGAAACCCTGGAGCATGAGGCGCCGCTGGCGAGCGGAAAGGGACGGGACATCTGGTGGAACCTCGTACCCGCCTGTGACCGGTGCAACAGTTGGAAGCAGAAGAAGAGTGCGGTCGAGTGGGTGCTCAACATGAAGTTGCACCACGCCCATCCGAAGGCCGGTTTCTGCCGCAACTCGCTTCCGCTTCATGTCGTCAACGGGGTCAAGGACCGCATGTCCGAGGTGAAGCGCGAGATACAGGACGCTCCCCGGCGTACATGGTTCGAGCGTCACTACAGCGACAAGAAGACACCGCGGCTGCGGCGCGAAAAGCATGAGGAAGTCGAACGGTGCACGGAGAAACTGGGGCGCTACCCCTACCCGCCGTGGGAATCGCAGGAGACCAGACACTCGGACCAGTACTGCACGCGCGTCCTGTGCTGCGGGCACACTCAGAAGAACTCCACCTTCACGTACGTGACGTTGCCCAAGTCCGATCGCGAAGACCTGAAGCGGATGGCATACGAAAAGGGGCTGTGGATCGGAGACCTGATCGGCACCCTGCTGACGCCGACGCTCGAAGAATGGCGCCAGTCCCAACACGACGACGGCGACGACTGTCGGGGCGGCGGCGGGTAGGCGTCTCTCCGTCCAGCCCAGTGCGGGCTACCCCACTCGCACCCGACCCTGTCCCCATCGCGGTCGAGGTGCAGCCCGCAGCCCGGCGCCCCTGCGCACCGGAGTGGCGGCAGAAATCCGCGCGGCGGCGCAGTTGGCGAACGCCCCTGGCCGCCTGCCTCCTCGCGGTACCTGCCGTCCGGTAAATGCCCGGGCCGGCGGCCCGGTTCGAAGCGCAATTCGACACCGGAAGCCAAGAACAGCTCAGCGGAAGGGACCGTCGGTCGCGAAGGCGTGGGCAGCGAAGCGCTCACCCATTCGGCGGTACGCGGCGGCGGTGGGGTGAAGGCCGTCGGGCAGGTCGTCTGCCTCGTCCGGTCCGATCAGCGCTCGTCCGTCGAGATGGTGGAGGTGAGGATCAGACGCCTGTCGTGCCGCAGCGATCCGGGCCAGCTCGGCACGGACCACCGTCAGCGACAGTGCGCCGCCGGCCACATCGGCCGGGTCGCCCAGGGCAGCGATCCTCCCGTCCGGTCCGGTCTTGGTCGGGCCGGGCACCTGCTCAAGGGCCGGACAGCTCACCGGGGAGATCAACAGCAGCGGGGTGTCCGGGTGACCGTCCCGGATCGTGTCCAGGAATCCGTGTACCGCCGGTCCGAACGTACGCAACCGGAAGGCGGACAGGCCCACGATGTTGATGCCCACCTTCAGACTGATCAGGTCGGCGGGCGTGTCGCGGATCGTCCGGGCGACATACGGATCCAGCAGCGCGTTGCCCGCCAGACTGAGGTTGATCACCTCCACCCCTCCGAGCGCAGCCGCCACCACCGGCCAGGTCCCGGTCGGGCCGTCGGCCTCGATGCAGTGGCTGATGGAACTGCCGTGGTGCACCCAGCGGCGCCGCCCGTCCGGCAGCGGCGCCAGTACGTCGCCGTCGGCGCGCAGTGCCACCAGTTCCGTAGGGGTCTGCTGCGGAAGCCACAGCTCGACGTTCTTCATACCGGCCGGCAGCCCGGCGAACCGTACGGTTCCGGGCTTGCCCGGGACGAGACGCTGTACAGACCCGGGGCCCGCCATCCGCAGCACATTGCCCACCGGCGCCTGCCGACGCCCGGCCAGGGCACCGTCCACCAACAACTCCAGCATCCCGGTTGGACGAGGGCGTGGGTCGGTGTCGAGCCGGCCGGTGGAGGTGAGAACCTCGAACTCCAACGCGCGCGCATCGGTGCGGAACACCAGCCGCACCCCCGAAGGCATCACGGTCGCCCCGTAGACCGACGGGTCCTGGTACTGCTCCTTGGTCCACGCCGGCAACCGGCGCGGCATCACCCCTGCCGCTGTGGTCTCCAGGTCCAGCGCACCCCACAACTCCACCGGCCCGCCCACCAACGGAACCACCCGCATAGCCACCGTCACCGCCCCCGTCCCCGATCGATGCGCTCCGCAGATGGCATCGGCCTGGTGCCTTTGTGGTCCATCGACGCCTGCCGAACTCCCGGCCGTGGACCTCGATGTCCGCGTACCGGTCCGGAGTCGGGGCGGCGCGTGGCGTGTCCGGGTTCGGGGCCCTGAGCGGCACTGCCGTACCCAGCCATGTGTCGCCGTTGCCGGACAGCAGAGGCCCGTACGCGATCAGCGTGGTGGCAGAAGTACTCCATGACCACAGACCCTTCCTCACCAAGGGCACCATCTCAACCGGCTCTGTCGACAAACACCCCGCGTTCCAGTCGAAACAGCATTCCGTCAGACGACGTAGCCACCACGGCCGCGCTGTCTCAGCCGAGTGGCATGCGCTGCCCTGCAGTCGAGTGAAAGAGACCGCGTCCTGCCCCGCGATCCCGGGTCGTCCGCTCCACCGGGCTCGGACAACTCACTGCCGTTCACTGGACCAACCGCCCAGCCGGACGCCTCTGCGTGCTGGACATCATCCGGCTCGGGTGGCCCATGCCGCTCACCGGTGTGTACAGCGGGATACCTGTACGAGAACCGCCGGCTGTCTACTTCGTCCGGGCTGAAGCGTGTACGACGAAGGAGTTGAGGGACGCCCTTGCCTCGACCGACTTCGTCCGCAGTTCTTCTCGGTCTGCTGCGCGGTGAAGGGCACCGATCATCCCGATGGTTTGCTCTGCCCGTGCATGCAGGTCGTCATCGGGCATGAGCAGACGGAGCTGGTGAACCGCCTGGAAGGCCTGGCCGCGGATCCGGAAAGCTTCCGTTCTGGCCGCCACGTGCGCCGGTCCGTCCTGTTCCTCCTGCCGGCGGTGCCACCAGTCGTGTTGGCTCCGTATGTATTCGTTGGTCGCAGCGGTGAAGGCGAGGACGGCGCCGCGGCGCTCGCTCCGGTCCGCCACACGCTTCTGGAACTGGTACCCCAGAAGAGAACCGATGAGCGTTCCCGCAACCGCGATGAAGGTCGTAAGTACCTGGTTCATCCTGCTAGTTGACCATGTCCGCCCCGGCTCGCCGCCCAGTGCGGCGTCAGGAGCGACGCAGAGCTGCAACGAGCAACTGCAGCAGCATCCGCCTTCACACTGGTCCTCATCAACGCGGGCGTCGGAAGAGTCGCCCTGGTGGGCGAGAGCCTCGCCCTCGCCAGAGCGCTCGGCCTTCCCCGCGACCTCGCCCTGCGCACCCTGGGTGCGGGCCCACTCGGCGCCGTCGGCCGGGTCACCACCACCGGCTCGCTTCCCCCAACTCGCGAACCTTCTTGCACAGAGCAGCGTTCTTCGCTCCGGTGGGTGTGGGTGTGGGTGCGGGTGCGGGTGCGGGTGCGGGTGCGGGTGCGGGTTCGGGTTCGGGCGGGGCGGTCGGCGCCTCCGCCCGGCGTCCGCGGGGCCGACTCGCGCCCGGCTGCCCGGACCCAGTTCCGCAGAGTCTCCGGGTTGACCCCCGGGTCAGCGGCGATCGACCGGATCGTCGATCGTGGCCGTGACTCGTTCAACGCGACCTCGTCCGCCTTGAACTCTGACGGACAGCTCCTCTTCCTCCTCTTCCTCACCTGCTCCTCGGCCATTCCGTCGAGTCCGTCCGCCACTCCGGTCTCCCCCTCAAGCACCACGGTACGGGGGCCTGAACGCAGCGTGACTGCCCGTCACGCACGGCCCGCCCGGTGGGCCGTCACCCGCCCCACGCACTTCGCCCCGCGCCTGCGGGCGACCGGCCATCCATGGCCGGTCTGCCGGTGGCCGGTCTTCCGGCCTGTTCCCCGCACTGCCCGCCGACCACTGTTGCCGCAGCCCGACATATCTGCCCCGACAAGGAGTTGGCATGGCATACCGCTACCGGTGCGGCGAGTGTGGGTACTCCACACCCTGGACCACCGAATCCGACGCCGAGGACCGCGCCGTCTCCCACTACGCGGACCGCCATCCCGATATCGCGCCCGGCGGCACCGTCCAGATCAACCGGAAGGACGCCAACAGCGTCGGCTGCCTCCCGGTACTCGGTATGGCCGTTCTGCTCCTGCTGATCGTCGCGTCATGTCAGCGGTAGGCGCCCCGGGCCCTGCCGGCCCCCCACCGCCCGTGCCGCCGCAGCCGCCCGTCGCGGCGCCCACCCTCCGCGGGCGGCTGCGCGCCCTGCCGCGCCGCACGCGGATCCTGCTGCTGTCCGGCCTCGCAGGCGCACTCGTCCTCGCGCTCCTCGGAGGTCTGCTCGCCCGGCAGAGCGACCCCGGATCCGCCCACGGCACGGCCGCCGCCAAACGCCACCTCGCGCCCTTCCAGGAAGCCGTTCGCCGTCTCGCGGAAGCCCCCGGCCTGCGCTACGGAGACACGACCACCGCCGGCATCAGCCAGAACCAGATCACCGTCACCGCCCGCGGCAGCCGGTTCGGAACCAACGGATACGGCAAGAAACTCAAGGACCTCGAAGAAGACGTACTGCGCATCGGCGACAAGATCTTCACCCGCCGGCAGGTCGACCCCGTGCCCCCGCCCGACGCCGAACCCGGCGTCAAGAAACCCAGCCGGTGGACCCTCGGCGAGGAGGACGACGACGGGTTGCTCGGCCAAGCCCTCCAACGGGCGCAGTCCCCGCCCGCGCTGGCCGCCGTGTTGTCGACCGCGCTCGCCCAGCTGGAACACGAGCAGTCGCTGAACGACCCGCGGCAGCAGCACCGCAGCGTTCACGGCAATCCCGCCCTCGCCGTCGACACCTCGGCAGGCCGCCTCCTTGTCACCCGGCAGAAGCCGCACCGGGTACTGCGACTTGAACCGTACGACCTGTCGGAGTCCATCGACCTGCTGGAGAAAGGCGAGACGAGCACCCTCCCCGAGGTCACCAACGGGCCGCTCGCGGCACACGGCTCCGAAGGCATGGACCTGACGCCGATCGTCAGCGACGCCGAGGTGGGCGACATGTTCGACACCCTCGTCGAATACGCGGAAGGTCTCAAGGACGCCACCGTCTCCGGCATCGACTTCAGCCTCGACGGCTCCGGCGATCTCAACTGCGGGGCATCCGGCTGCTCCGTCGTACAGAAGTTCACCGGGAACGTCTCCGCCAAGGAGCGGAAGGACCGGGTGGCGGACGGTGAGGTGTCCGCCGTCCTCAGCGCCGGCTTCACCATCGCAGGACAGCCCGCCGGGCGATGCACCAGCCCCCGCGGCACCTTCGCCCTCCACGGCAACGACGTCTCCGGCACACTCAAATGCTCCAGCACCGCCGCCGGACCCGTATACACGGCCACCGCCGCCCGATACAAGGCCAAAGCCGACGCCGAATCCCGTGCCGCCGGCGGTCGCACCGTCCGCTACACCATCCCCTTCACCGCCGACACCCTCGTCGAAGCCCGAGCCCTGGCCAGAGTCGAAACCGAACAACTCGTCAAACAGGCCAAGGGCGAGCGGGAGGCGTGTGGCAGCCCGCACAGCTTCCCGGACGGCACTCAGGTTCTCCTCGCCGACGGCACCCACCGGGCCATCGAGGACGTCCGCCCCGGGGACCGGGTCACCGCCACCGACCCGCAACACGCCCGCACCGCCTCCGAGCCGGTCACCCGCACCATCACCACCGAGAACGACAAATCCTTCACCCGCCTCACCCTCGCCACCCCTCACGGCCCGACCACCCTCATCGCCACCGACACCCACCCCTTCTGGACCACCCGGCCAGGCCACTGGAAGAACGCCGAGGACATCCGCCCGGGCGACACCCTCCACAACCCGACCGGGGCCCCGGTCATGGTCCTCTCGGTACAGCAAGAGAATTCCAGCCGACGCACACACGACCTCACGGTCGGAGAACTGCATACGTACTATGTGCTGGCTGGGCAGACTCCGATCCTGGTTCACAACAGCAATGGAAGCTGTGGAATTGGTCGGGAGCTGATCGGTGATGAGAGGTCGGATCACATCCTTGATGGTCACAGGTATCCAGGGGCGGCGGGTAAGGATCCTTTTCCGAAGAAGTGGTCCGATGACCAGATTCTGGATGCTGTCGCAGACGTGGTGACGAGTCCGAATAGTCGAAGGACCTGGTACAAGGGATCTGCTGTGCATGCCGAGAGAACCCTGAAGACCAGGAAGGGCGTACCTGCGGTTCAGAATGTGATCGGTACCGTGGGAGGTGTGAGAATCCTGGTGCGTTACGAGCCTCTCACCGGGAAGGTGCTCACAGCGTTCCCGGACTGAGGAAATGGTTCAGTTGATCCGGATGCGGAATCTTCGATGACTGGAGGATCGTGGAGAGAGATGCGGGCCTGATGCAAATTTTGCATCGACTGGATGACCCCGAATGTCCGGAAGAGCCGGCTGACTACAATGCAGCCGATGCTGCGGCTTCGTTCAGCGGTCTGAATGGACAGATGGGTGCTCGATTCTCGACGTCCTGTGAGATCGATCGAGGCATCCAGGACTCCGCTCAGTACGGACGAATCGAAATTCCGGGAGAAGCCACGGTTTGCGGGACGAGAATCGTTGTCCTGGTGAGCAAGTTCAAGCCATTGGCGATGGTGGCGGCCGATAACCCTGGCGCCTTCTTGGGCACGGATGAAGCGTGCGCCGAAGGCGAGCTCGATGCGAGTGACCTTGAGAAGGTGGAGAAGGTTCTTTCTGGATCGGGGTACGTAACGATTCCAGAGGAACTCCTTACGATTCGCTATGACGGATCCACTCTCCTGCGTTTCCACGGTTCTGGGGAGCCGAGTTGGTGGGACCGGTTCTTCGGTTCCTTCTGATGGATCTCAGGTATCGGGTTCCATGACGTTGGTGTTTATGTGGAGAGTGAGATCCGGTATCCGATTCGACCTTTTCCACGCCACGACAAAGTCCCTTGCGGCTGCAAAGAACAGCCCCGCCGAGCTGTGCCTGGCGGGGCTGGTCTGGTCTGGTGTTTGACGGCGGTAGTCGATGGCGACGTCAGTGGACGTCAGCGGCGCAGAGTGGCCGTTTGTTGCCGCCAGAACGTGCGTCAAGCGCGGCATCGACAACCTCGCCGCCGCCGACCTCGGCCGGATCACCCGAGCCGTGAAACGCAAGCTCAAGATGCTGCAGTACCGCCTCGAAGTGACCGACGGCTGTCTCGCGGGCGTCGGCATGGCCCATTGATTGAAGCCGCGCGCGGTCAAGAACAGTCTGAGCGGTATGCGAAGGGCCTGTCGGGGCAGCTGGTGCATTCGAACAGGTAGATGCCGCCCATGTCGCCGAGCGTGAGCCCAGGGGGGCGTTGGATCGCGGTGCGTTGTCCGTAAGGAAGGTCCCAGATGGTTCCCGTGGCCGGGGTGTCCTCGATGGGCAGCCACGTGCGCCAGCTCTCGCCGTCGAACTCGGAACTGTTGATCGTCAGGAGATGCTCCATGCGCACACCGCATGTAGGGCACGTCGGCCAGTTGGGCTCTTGCGTCCACGTCGGGTACCCGCCGACCTTGACGCCGCCCGACACGGAGAGGTGGGACCAGTAGGACCAGCCGGTTTCCTCCTCCAGCTGTCCGAACCTGACTTCGAGTGCGTCGGCGACCTCGTCCGGGAGGTCCCAGTTCGGGTAGTCGGTGACGCGCTCAGGGTGCAGGACGCACGGGTCCGGAAGGTAGTTGTTGTCAGGGCCGGTCGGGCCGGTCGGGCTGGCCGGCTGCAGGTCGCGCAGGGAGCTGTCCCGCCAATACATCTCGGGGCGGGGAACGTAGCCGTCCTCATGGTCGAAGGGGCACCAGAGCACCTGCAGCAGATCGGCGGTGCTGGGGAAGGCCAGGTCAGGCACGTCGGTTGCGAATAGCTGGAGGACCGGGACGAGCGGGATCGGTCCCTGGGCGGGAGGGGCGAACGCCGTGCGCGGGTGGTCGTCCTCGCAGTGGGGCCAGGGCTCCGAGAGCGGCCAGAGCACGGGCCCACCGAGCGAGCTTTCCCGCGCGCTCGGATCGCCGAGGCGCGGATGCAGGCGAACCGCCGTCTTCCGATAGTTGGCCACCTCCGGGAACAGCGTCTCGACATCGAGCGGACGTGGCGGGGTGGTGCGAGCCATCGGACGTGCTCCTCACAGACCAAAGCGTTGGTTTGGCCACGACCGGGGCCGCGGTGGGCTGAGAGTAGCCGCACGGTCTGTCGGATCCACCAGCAGGCCCCGTTCTCGGCCACGGGGCACTTCGCGGTCGGCCTTGCCAACACCCGACATCACGAGTTCAAGTTGTGTACGGGGGGCGTGGATACATGGCGGGCCCGGCTCGCCGCCGCCCCCGCCGATCTGCGGGCCGCCTGCCCACCACCGACAGGAGCGCTCCCGCGCATCAGGAACACGGCGACATTCCGGAACGGGCTGGTCCGACCCGGGAGCGCACCAGACGGCGCTTGTGGCCGTCGAGACGGACAAGCGCGGCAGACGAAGACGTAGCCCAGCTGACCGCCGAGGTTCATCGCGGTCTGCGTGGAGATCCCTTCCTCCAGATGCGCCGCGAATTCCATCGTGCCGGTGCAGGAGGGACAGGCGGGCAGGCGGTCGTCCTCAAGGCAGGAGGGGCTGCCTCCGAGTGACCCGAGTACTTCGCGTTGTTTCCCGAATCGTTCTTCGGGCTCCCGCTTCCATCCAGAACGGGCCAGGTCGTATGCGTCGGGCTCGATTTCGTTGTGGTCGTCATACCCTTCAGGGACGAGCGTCACGACGTGGGTGCGGATGGCTGAGATGGCGGGCAGCAGCGTCACTCCCGTCTCAGGCACGGCTGCCGGCCTCGACGGGGAGATGGGCGAAGAACTGCAGCGGCCCTCCACAGGAGGAGCCGCACATGGGCCAGGTGAATCCTGCCGGAGCCAGCGGCACGCCCCCGGTACGCGGGACGTCGGAGTCGGCCGGTGCGGTGCCGTCGTGGATCATCAGGGTTATCTGCATCGGGGACAGCCCTTAGGGGCGGCCTATGACATGGGAGCCTGCATGCCGTCCACTCCAGCGGTTGTGCCAGTGCTCTGACCGGACAGGTTCACCGGAAGCTCGCGGTGTTCGGCATGGACGGGCCTCGCCAACCCTCCGTAGGCTGGTGATCGCCTACGAAGGGGGCGGGGTGAACGGCAATCCGCTGTACCACTGGATGGCGCTGGCAGCGTCCACGGCGCTCATGCTGCCGGTGCCGGTGGCGATACTGGCGGGGTGGACGCCGTCGTGGATGCGCAGGCGACAGGCCGGGATGCGGCTTCGCGCCTACGGCGTGTTGTGCATCTACGCCCTCATGCTCTTCAACGGCATCCCCCGGATCGCCGATGCCTCGTTCGAGACGGTCATGGTCTGCACGAACGCCGGCGTCGGGTTCGCTGCTGGCGCCGCGGTCCTGTTCCTGCTCTCGGCACGTAAGGATGCACACGCCCGGACAGCCGGCCCGGTCGAACCCGAAGAAGGCTGAGAGACAGCTTGCCGTGCCTGCCGCGGTACGGGTTCGGTCGGGCCACTGGTGCGATGCGTCCCACCTTGGACGTCCCTCCCCGGACCATCAGGAGCTGGTTCAGGGTGTCCACTCCGAAGGATCGGCCTCGGGCGCGATCTGCTTCATTTGCGGTCGCGCAGGAAGGCAGGGATCTCGTCGCGGGTCGGGTGGTTCGGCAGGGGTGCCGGCTTGCCCTGAAGGAACGCAGTGATGACGGCGACGGCCCGTTCGTTGTTGTCGTCGAGGCCGTTCCACATGTGGTGTCCGACTCCGGGCATGTACTGCGTGCGCTGGATGGCGGGGTCATTGGCGAGGACGGTGGTCTCCCATTGACGGACCTGGGAGGAGCACTCGGCGATCATCAGCATCGCGGGGGTCCGGGAGCGCCTCAGTTGCGGGGCGATGGAGGGCGAGTCCTTGACCGTCTGCTGGATGCGGAGGCTGGCGGCGGGGCTGAAGGAGAAGTTCTGTTCGGTGTCCTCGGCGGAGATGCGGTGCGCGTCGCGCGCGCAGTAGGCGGACGCGGTGTCGCTGCCGAGGTCGGCGGCGGTGAAGGCGTTGTCGCCTTCGGCCTGTCCGATCAGTCCGGTGTCGGGGGTGAGGACTCCGAGTCGCATGAGGCCGAATGCCACGGCGTACCGGGGAACGTGCGTCGATCGCGGTCCGGTCGGGGCCGGCGCGAGGCCGTGCGCGGATTGTCGGCCCTTGTGCCCGGTGATGTGTGCGGTGGGGCCGTCCATCGGACCGGGCTCGGCGATGACCGCCCGGTGCAGGCGTGCGGCGACGCTCGGGTCGGTCAGGGCTCGGGTGAGCACGGCTCCTCCTGAGGAGAATCCGAGGACGTCGACCTTGCCTTTGTCCAGGCGGTCGATGAAGGCGGCGAGGTCGCCGACCGATCTGGAGATCGTGTACTGGCCCATGGGGAGCAGGTCGCTGCGTCCGCCGCCGGCCTGTTCGTAGGCGTAGACGTCGTAGCCCTGGCGTGCCAGGAGTTGCAGGAACCGGTGGTCGAGCACCGAGATGTCACGGACCGGTCCGCCGTTGAGGTACACGAGCGGGATGGGACGCCGGGGGCTGGGGTGCGTGGGCGGGTAGTGGTACACCGCGACCCGGCTGCCTGTGGTCAGGCTCCAGTGCTGCGTGGTCACGAAG
>NZ_JBCEWQ010000170.1:0-17325 GCF_038448545.1 Streptomyces sp. CLV115 | reverse complement strand
CCCTCGGAGACCCCGGAAACCGCAGAATCCCCGGAGACCCCGGAGACCCCGGAGAACCCGAAGTCCCCGGAGAACCCGGAGAACCCGGAGACCCCGAAGTCCCCGGAACCCCCAGCACCCGCACCCCCCAACGACCCCGCCGGAGGCGATACCGCGTGAACGACGTACTCGACGTCGCCCTCCGCCTGGTCATCGTCTTCGCCGTGTTCATGGTCCTCCCCCTCGTCGTGGGACAGACCGAGCACAAGGTGATGGCCCACATGCAGGGCCGCCTCGGCCCCATGTACGCGGGTGGCTTCCACGGCTGGGCCCAGCTCGTCGCGGACGGCGTGAAGTTCGCCCAGAAGGAAGACATCGTCCCGGACCGGGCCGACCGCCGTATCTTCCAGCTCGCGCCGGCCGTCGCGCTCCTCCCGTACCTCCTCGTGCTCGTCGCCATCCCGATCGGCCCCGGCGAGGGCGCGGTCGGACAGGTCGTCGACGCGGGCATCTTCTTCGTACTCGCCGTGATGGGCGTCGGCGTGCTCGGCTCGCTCATGGCCGGCTGGGCCTCGGCCAACAAGTTCTCCCTCCTCGGGGGCCTGCGCACCGCCGCCCAGCTGCTCGCGTACGAGCTGCCGATGCTGCTCGCCGCCGCCTCCGTCGCGATGGCGGCCGGCACCGTCTCCCTCCCGGGCATCCTCGACGCCTTCGAGTGGTGGTGGCTGCCCTGGCAGATCGTCGGCGCACTGGTCTTCTTCGTGGCCGGCCTCGCCGAGCTGCAACGCCCGCCGTTCGACATGCCGGTCGCCGACTCCGAGATCATCTTCGGCGCGTACACCGAGTACACCGGCCTGCGCTTCGCGCTCTTCCTGCTCGCCGAGTACGCGGGCATCGTCGTGCTGTGCGGACTGACCACCGTCCTCTTCCTCGGCGGCTGGCACGGCCCGTTCGGTGCCGACGGACTCGGCTGGGTCTGGACGCTGCTCAAGACCGCCGTACTCGCCTTCGTCGTCATCTGGCTACGGGTGTCCTACCCCCGGCTCCGCGAGGACCAGTTGCAGAAGCTCGCCTGGACCACGCTCATCCCGCTCGCTCTCGCGCAGATCGCGCTCACCGGCATCGTGAAGGTGGCGATCAGCTGATGGCCGTGCCGCTCCCGCCCTCCCGTCCCCGCATCCCCGGCTCCGGCCTGGCCAAGGGCCTGGCCGTCACCCTGCGGACGATGACGAGGAAGACCGTCACCGCGCAGTACCCGGACGTCCAGCCCGAACTCCCGCCCCGCTCCCGGGGCGTCATCGCGCTGTTCGAGGAGAACTGCACGGTCTGCATGCTCTGCGCCCGCGAGTGCCCCGACTGGTGCATCTACATCGACTCCCACAAGGAGACGGTGCCCGCCGCGGCCCCGGGCGGCCGCGAACGCAGCCGCAACGTCCTCGACCGCTTCGCGATCGACTTCTCGCTCTGCATGTACTGCGGTATCTGCATCGAGGTGTGCCCCTTCGACGCGCTCTTCTGGTCACCGGAGTTCGAGTACGCGGAGACGGACATCCTCGAACTCACCCATGAACGCGACAAGCTCCGCGAATGGATGTGGACGGTGCCGGAACCGCCCGCGCTCGACGCGGGCGCCGAGGAGCCGAAGGAGATCGCCGCCGCCCGCAAGACGGCGGAGAAGCTCGAAGCCCAGCGCGCCCAGGAAGCCCAGCAGACCGAGCAGGCCCAGCAGAAAGCAGAGGGGGAGGAGTGACACTCGCAGCCATCGCGGCGCACTCCGTCCTCGCCGCCCGCCCGGACGCCCCGGCCCCCTCCGGTTTCCTCTCCCCGACCGGCGTCGAGATCGCCTTCCTCCTCGTCGGCATCGCCACCCTCGGCGCGGCCCTCGTCACCGTCACGACCAGACAACTGGTGCACGCCGCACTCTGGCTGGTCGTGGCGCTCGGCGGTCTCGCCGTCGAGTACCTCCTGCTCACCGCGGAGTTCATCGCCTGGGTACAGGTACTGATCTACGTCGGTTCCGTCGTCGTGCTCCTCCTCTTCGGGCTGATGCTCACCAGAGCTCCCATCGGCCGCTCCCCGGACGCCGACTCGGGCAACCGCCGGGCGGCCCTGGGCGTGGCCGTCGCCGCCGCGGGCGCGCTCGTCTGGGTCGTCGTCGACGCCTTCCGCACCACCTGGATCGACCTGGACGGACCGGCCCAGGGCTCGACCGAGGCGACCGGCTCCTTCCTCTTCCGGCACTGGGTGCTGCCCTTCGAAGCACTCTCCGTCCTGCTGCTCGCCGCCCTCGTCGGCGCGATCGTCCTGTCCCGCAAGCGCGGTAAGGAGCAGAGCTGATGCACCTCGCCTATCCCGCCGTGCTCGCCGCCCTCCTCTTCTGCACCGGGCTGTACGGAGTGCTCGCCCGCCGCAACGCGATCCTGGTCCTGATGTCCGTCGAGCTGATGCTCAACGCCGTCAACCTCAACCTGGTCGCCTTCGACGTCTGGCTCCGTGACGCCCTGCACTCCGGCCAGGCCCTCACCCTCTTCACCATCGCCATCGCGGCGGCCGAGATCGGCATCGGCCTGGCGATCGTCCTCGCCGTGTACCGCAACCGGGGCAGCTCGGACATCGACCGGCTCCGCGACACCGCCGAGACCGACGCCGCCGAAGCCCTCCCGGACGACGAGTCCGACACCGGCACCGAAGACCAGGCCACTGCTGCGGCAGGGAAGGCAAAGAAGGCAGAGGCCACCGCGTGACCACCACGACCCTCGCCGTCCTCGTCCCCCTCCTCCCGTTCCTGGGCGCCGCGGCCGGCCTCCTGCTCGGACGCACCGCCCCCGGCTTCGTACGGCCCCTCGCCGTACTGCCCACTCTCGCCGCCGCTGTCGTCGCGGCCGTCGTCGCGGCCCGCCAGGGCGGCGGCCGGGCCATCGACGCCGCGACCCAGCTCACCCCCACCGGCTCGGTCCCGATCGACCTCGCCCTGCACCTCGACGGCTTCGCCGTCCTCGTCGCGCTGCTGGTCGGACTCGTCGCCACCTGCGTGCAGATCTACTCGACCGCCTATCTGCGCGACGACCCCCGCTACCCCTCGTACGCCGCCCTCGTCTCCCTCTTCACCTCCGCGATGCTGCTCGTCGTCTACTCCGGCGACCTGATGGTGCTGCTGGTCGGCTGGGAGATCATGGGCATCTGCTCGTACTTCCTCGTCGGCCACTACTGGGAGACGCCCGAAGCCCGCGCCGCCTCCCTCAAGGCCTTCCTGGTCACCAAGCTCGGCGACGTCCCCTTCCTGATCGGCCTGTTCGCGCTCGCCGCCGACACCGGCACCTTCCGCATCACCGGCATCCTGGGCGCCGTCGCCAACGGCGGCCTGGACCACCCCACCCCGATCGCGCTGCTGCTCCTCGCGGGCGTCGCCGGCAAGTCGGCGCAGTTCCCCCTGCACACCTGGCTGCCCGACGCGATGGCCGGTCCCACCCCCGTCTCCGCGCTCATCCACGCCGCGACGATGGTCGCCGCCGGCATCTACTTCGTGGCCCGGCTCCTCCCCGTCTTCGCCGAGTCCGGCGCCGCCCTCGTCGTGCTCGCCGTGATGGCCGCGATCACGATGATCGGCTCGGGGCTCGCCGCCCTCGCCCAGGACGACATCAAGCGGGTCCTCGCCTACTCGACGATCGGTCAGCTCGGCTACATGGCCGGTGCCCTGGCCGTCGGCGACCGCGGGGCCGCCGTCTTCCACCTCCTGTCCCACGGCGCGTTCAAGGCGGTCCTCTTCCTCGCGGCCGGCGTCGTCATCCACGCCGCCGGGACCAACTCACTGGCCGCCATGTCCCGCATGGGCGGGCTGACGAAGCGCGTCCCGGACGCCTACTGGACGATGACCGTCGCCCTGCTCGCGCTCGCCGCCATTCCTCCGTTCGCCGGCTTCTTCTCCAAGGAAGCCGTCCTCGTCGCCGCCGAGCACACCGCGGTCGGGGGGCGGCACGTCGCGCCGGCCGCCGCCGGCTGGACCGTGCTCGTCGCCGGACTGCTCGCCGCCGTCCTCACCGCCGCCTACGCCACCCGCCTCTGGCTCCTCGCCTTCCGGGGCCGCGGTGCCGAGGTCCCGGACCACGGCAGGCAGCCCGTCGCGATGACTGCCGTGCTCTGGGTGCTCGCCGTCCCCACCATCGCCTTCGGGCTCACCGTCGGCACGATCACCGACTGGTTCGACGGACACGCCCTCACCCCGTCCGTGACCACCGCCGTCCTCTCCACCGGTGCCGGCATGGTCGGCGGCCTGGTCACCTACGGAGCCTGGCGCCACACCTCGGCGCTCGCCGCCCGCACCCCCGTCGGCACCGTCGTCGCCCACCCCGACGCCGAACCCGCCCTCGTCGAGGCCCAGGCCATGACGGCACACACCGCCGCCTACGGAACCGCCGGGGACGCCCCCGACCCGGCCGACCCCGGCCGCCTGCTGCTCGGCCCGCTGCACCGCCCGGCCGCCGCGGGCTTCCACCTCGACGCCCTGTACACGGCACTGTTCGTCCGCCCCGTCCAGGCCGCGGCGAGCCTCGTCCGCTTCCTGGACCGCGAGGTCGTCGACACCTACGTACGCGGCTCCGGAGCCGTCGCGCGCGGGCTCGGCGCCGCCGTGCGCCGTGCGCAGACCGGCAACGTGCAGACCTACCTCAGCGCACTGCTCGCGGGTTCGCTGGTCCTGGCGATCGCCGCCGTCGTCTTTGCCAACGTCAACGCCGGGTCGTGAGCCGTGATCGATATCAGTGAATCCGTGATGCAGTTCCTTCTCGCGTTCATCGTCGTCATCCCGCTCATCGGTGCCGTCGCCGCCCTTCTGCCGGCCCCGCCCGGACTGAAGGGGAAGAACCCCGACCAGGCCGTGCTCCGCCACGGCGTGACCGTCACCGGCGCGATCCTCGTCGCCGCGATCGTGCTCGCCGCGGGCTTCGACCACGACCACCCGTCGAAGATGCAGGCCACCACCGACATCAGCTGGATCCCGGCACTCGACGTCCGCATCCATCTCGGCATCGACGGCATCTCGCTCCCCCTTCTCGTACTGACCGCGCTGCTGACCTTCCTCTGCGCGCTCCACAGCTACTTCAAAATGCCCGAAGGCCCCTCCCCGAAGGCCTTCGTCGCACTCCTGCTCGTCCTGGAGTCCGGCACCCTCGCGACCTTCGCCGTCCTCGATCTGCTGCTGTTCTTCCTGGCGTTCGAGATGGTGCTCATCCCGATGTACTTCCTCATCGCCCGCTGGGGCGGTGCGAAGAAGCAGGCCGCCGCCTGGAAGTTCATCCTCTACACGCTGCTCGGCTCGGTCGTCATGCTGCTGGGCCTGCTCCTCGTCGGACTGAAGAGCGGCACCTTCGACATGGTGGCACTCGCCACTGACAACGGCCGTGGGCTCACCTCGTCCGTGCAGGTCATCGCCGTTCTCGCGATCGGCCTCGGGCTCGCGGTGAAGACCCCCATGTGGCCGCTGCACAGCTGGCTGCCGGACGCCCACACCGCGGCCCCGACCGTCGGCTCGGTCCTGCTCGCGGGCGTCCTGCTGAAGATGGGCACGTACGGATTCGTCCGCATCCTGCTCCCCATCACCCCCGACGGGATGCACACCTTCGCGCCGTACCTCGCCGCCTTCGCGGTCGTCGGCGTCATCTACGGATCGCTGGCCTGCCTGGCGCTGGTCCGTCCCGGCTCCAAGGGCGACCTCAAGCGCCTGATCGCGTACTCCTCCGTCGGCCACATGGGCTTCGTGCTCCTCGGCATCGCGAGCATGACACCCACCGGGGTCAACGGCGCGCTCTTCGCCAACATCGCCCACGGCCTCATCACCGGACTGCTGTTCTTCCTGGTCGGCGCGGTCAAGGACCGGTACGGCACCGCCGACCTCGACACCCTCTCCGGAGCCACCGGTGCCGCGCTCTACGGCCGGGCCCCCCGCCTCGGCGGCCTCCTCGCCTTCGCCGCCGTCGCCTCCCTGGGACTGCCGGGACTCGCCGGATTCTGGGGCGAGATGCTCGCCCTGTTCGGCTCCTTCGACCCCGCCGAGGGCCTCAGCCGCCCCGCGTTCCTCACCTTCATGTCGATCGCCGCGTTCGGCACCCTGCTCACCGCCGCGTACATGCTCATGGTGGTACGCCGGGTCTGCATGGGCGAGAAGCGCGAAGAGCCACGGCTCGCCGACGTCCAGACGTACGAGTTCGCCGCCTGGACCCCGCTCGTCGCGCTCACCGTCCTCGCCGGTCTGTGGCCCGCCGTCCTCCTCGGCCTCACCGACCCGGCCGTGCAGAAGCTCCTCGCAGGAGGCAAGTCGTGACCCCAGCCGTCGTCATCCCGGGCGCAGTCACCCAGGACCTCGTCACCACCGCGGCCGAGAACACCACCAGCCTCGTCCAGTCCGTCGACTGGCTCGCGATCGCACCCCCGGTCGTCGTCGCGGCCATGGCCCTGATCGTCCTGGTCACCGACCTCTTCCTGCCCGAGCACCGCAAGCCGCTCCTCGGCGCGCTGACCATCGGCGGGCTGGTCGCCGCCCTGGCCCTCCTCGTCCCGCTGCGCGCCGGCGACCGCTCCACCTTCTGCCTCAACGAGGCGGCCACCGGATCCGGCGCCGCCGGTGCCTGCAGCTACACCGCCGACCACTTCGCCCTGGTCATCCAGGCCCTCGTGCTCGGCGGCGCCCTGCTCACCGCGCTGCTCTCGTTCGGCGACACCCGCAAACTCCCGGCCGGCGAGTTCTGGTTCCTGCTGCTGTCCTCCGCCTCCGGCGCCGCACTCCTGCCCGCCGCCCGCGACCTCGCCACCCTCGTCGTCGCCCTCGAAGTCGCCTCACTGCCCGCGTTCGCCCTCGTCGGCATCAAGCGCGGCGACCGGCGGTCCTCCGAGGCGGCGCTGAAGTTCTTCCTCTCCTCCGTCGTCGCGACCGCCGTCATGCTGCTCGGCGTCAGCTTCGTGTACGCGACCACCGGCACCCTGCACCTCACCGAGATCGCCTCCCGGCTCGACGACGTACCCGGTCAGCTGGACACCCTCGCCAAGGCGGGCGTCGTCCTCACCCTGGTCGGCTTCGCGTTCAAGACCGCCGCCGCGCCCTTCCACTTCTGGGTTCCCGACACCTACATCGGCGCGCCCCTGCCGATCGCCGCCTACCTCTCGGTCGTCGGCAAGGCGGTCGGCTTCTCCGGCCTCATCCTCGTCACCGTGATCGCGTTCCCGGCGTACGCCGACGTCTGGGGACCGGCGCTCGCCGTCCTCGCCGCGCTCACCATGACGGTCGGCAACGTCGCCGCGCTGCGCCAGAACGCCGGCCGGGCCCGCAGCGCCGTACGGCTGCTCGCCTGGTCGTCCGTCGGCCAGGCCGGCTACCTCCTGGTGCCGATCGCCGCCGCCGCGTACTCCAGCGACGAGCACATCGGCTCCACCGTCGCGTACGCCCTCATGTACGCCGTCGTGAACCTCGGCGCCTTCGCGGTCGCCGCCCTGGTCGCCCGTACCAGCCCCGGCAACCGGCTCACCGACTACCGCGGCCTGTACGCCACCCGCCCCCTGGCCGCCCTGGCGATGGCCTTCTTCCTGCTCTGCCTGGCCGGCCTGCCACCCGGCATCATCGGCCTCTTCGCCAAGGTCACGGTCTTCTCCGCGGCCGTCGACGCCGGACTCGGCTGGCTCGCCGTCGTCATGGCCGTCAACGTGGTGATCGCGCTCTACTACTACCTCCGGTGGACCGCGACGCTCTTCCGCGCCCCGGGGGGAGCCCCGGCGGAGGCGGTCCGCGAAGAGACTCCGGCCGAGGGCGCCGTACCCGCCCCCACCAGGCACGCAGTCCCGGCATCCCTCACCACCGCCATCGCGCTCACGGCCGTGGCGGGCGTGGTGCTCTCGGGCGCTCCGCAGACGGTCCTCCGGTTCGCCGCCGTCAATCTCTTCTGACATACCGAAGATCGGTTTGCCCGGAACGGCCCGTACAGGGCAAGGTCTTGCCCGCACGCCCCCACACGTAGGCAATTCCAGAGGAGCAAGAGCAGTGCTGAACGGGTTCAAGGACTTCATCCTGCGCGGAAACGTCATCTCCATGGCCATCGGGCTGGCCGTCGGAGCGGCGTTCACCGCGGTCGTCACCGGATTCAGCACGGCCTTCATCACCCCACTGATCGGCCTCGCCACCGGTTCCGTCGGCGACTTCAGCTCGGCGGAGTTCTCGGTCGAGGGCACCATCTTCCCGTACGGGAAGTTCCTCGCCGCCGCCATCGCCTTCCTGATCACCGCCGCCGTTCTCTACTTCTGCGTCGTCGTGCCCATGGCGAAGGTCCAGGCCCGCTTCACCAAGGCGGAGAAGCTGGACATCAAGGCCGCCACGCGCGACTGCCCCCGCTGCTACACCGAGATCCCGGCCATCGCCTCCCGCTGCGCGCACTGCACCAGCGAGATCAAGCCGGACCCCGCGGCCCTCGAAGTCGCCGGACTCCCCGCCCAGCGCTGAGCCGGGCCGGAGCCGACCGGCACACGCACAGCCACTGACCCGTACGGCCCAGAGCCTGATCCGGCCACAAGCGCCGGACAGGCCCGGCCCCGCGGCGGTGCGCACAAGGGAACTAGCTCCTCTCGCCTGGCGTTGACCGGTACGGGAGGCTCCACTGGGGGAGTGGAGACCACCAAGCAAAGGGTTCCCCTGCCGCACCACCTGGAGGGCGTACCGTGCACCGCCGGCACAACGGGCTGAGAACCGCCGTACTCCTCGGGGGCCTGTCCGCACTCATCATCGTCATCGGAAGCTTCTTCGGACGTACGGGCCTGATCGTCGCGCTGCTCGTGGCCGTCGGCACCAACGCCTACGCGTACTGGAACAGCGACAAGCTGGCGCTCCGGGCCATGCGGGCCCGCCCCGTCAGCGAATTCGAGGCGCCACAGCTCTACCGCATGGTCCGCGAGCTCTCCACCGCCGCCCGCCAGCCCATGCCGCGGCTCTACATCTCCCCGACGCAGGCCCCCAACGCCTTCGCCACCGGACGCAATCCGCGCAACGCCGCCGTCTGCTGCACGGACGGCATCCTGCAGATCCTGGACGAGCGGGAGCTGCGCGGCGTCCTGGGACACGAGCTGAGCCACGTCTACAACCGGGACATCCTGATCTCGTCCGTCGCCGGGGCGCTCGCCTCCGTCGTCATGTTCCTGGTCAACTTCGCCTGGCTGATCCCGGTGGGTCGGTCCAACGACGACGACGGACCGGGCATCTTCGGGATGCTGATGATCATGATCCTCGGCCCGATCGCGGCCTCCGTCATCCAACTGGCCGTGAGCCGCTCCCGCGAGTACGAGGCGGACGCCTCCGGCGCCCAGCTGACCGGCGACCCGCTGGCCCTGGCCAGTGCCCTGCGCAAGCTCGACGCAGGAACGAAACAGCTGCCGCTGCCACCGGAGCCGAGGATCGAGACCGCGAGTCACATGATGATCGCGAATCCGTTCCGCCCCGGCCAGGGCATGTCCAAGCTGTTCTCGACGCATCCGCCGATGGCGGAGCGCATCGCCCGGCTGGAGCAGATGGCCGGCCCCCGCTCCTGAGGCCTTCGCTCCGGAGGCCCCGGCTCCTGAGGCCCCGGCCCGGCTCCTGAGGCCCCGGCTCCGGAAGCCTGCCGCTCTTCCGGGGCCGTCCGCTCTCCTGGGCTCTCGGCCCGACTGGAGCCCCCGGCCCGCCTCCTCTCAGCGGGCTCCGAAGGCCTCGTCGCTCGGGACGATCTCGCGGCCCAGCGGCATGAGCGAGATCGGGATCATCTTCAGGTTCGCCCAGCCGAAGGGGATCCCGATGATCGACACGAACAGCGGGATGCTGGTGATCAGGTGCCCCAGCGCCAGCCACCACCCGGCGAAGACGAGCCAGATCACATTGCCGACGCAGGAGGGCGCCCCCGCGTCGGGCCGCTCCACGGTCGTGCGCCCGAACGGCCACAGCACGTAGCCGGCGATTCTGAGGGAAGCGATGCCGAACGGAATCGTCACGATCAGCACGAAGCAGATGATCGCGGCGAGGAGGTAGCCGAGGGCCATCCAGAATCCGCAGAACACCACCCACAGGATGTTCAGGATCAGCTGTATGAGCTTCATGGTCACTCGCCTTCCGGGGGTGTTACCCGTTGTCGCCCTGCATGGTCAGTATCAGCCCTGGTCACGGGCAGGAGTAACCGGAGCGGGCCCATGGGGTGACCGGAGCGCGGGCGATCGGTCCGCCCCCTTCGGCCGCGCCCCATCACCCGTACCCGTCATCAACCATGAACGCAGGAACGGCACCGAGCAGTTGCTCGCAGCCCTGCACGAGTCCGTCCGCGAGCCCGCCCGCCGGCCTGCCCGCGAGTCCGGACGCACAGCCCGTTCACAGGCCCCGAAGGCAACCGTCCGACCGGCGCCGGCGTCTTGGATTCCAGGAACGAGTGACGGGTAGGTTCGCACGCATGAGCATTATCGGATGGATCATTCTCGGACTGGTGGCCGGAGTCATCGCCAAGGTTCTGCTGCCGGGCCGCGACCCGGGCGGCCTGATCGGCACCACCCTCATCGGGATCGTCGGCGCTTTCCTCGGTGGCTGGATATCGTCGCGCTTCCTCGACCGCCCCATATCCAACGACTTCTTCGACATGGCCACTTGGGTCGCCGCCATCGGCGGTTCACTGGTCCTGCTGATCGCCTACCGACTGCTGTTCGGGAACTCCCGCGAACGCCGCTGACCCCCGTCCGTACCGAAGGCGCCCAGCCCGGTCTCGCGCAGGGTCAGATTGAGCCGGCCACGGCTCATCCCCGTCGCGGGATCGGCGGTGCCGGGGCAGACCCTCGGCACACCGTGGAACGCGAACCGCGACGGCCCGCCGAAGACGAACAGATCGCCGGAGGCCAACTCCACATCCGTGTAGGGCCTCCCACGGTTCTCGGTGTTCCCGAAGCGGAAGACACAGGTGTCGCCGATGCTGAGCGACACCACCGGAGCGCCGGACCGCTCCTCCTTGTCCTGGTGCATGCCCATGCGCGCCGCCCCGTCGTAGAAGTTGACGAGCGCGGTGTCCGGCGCGTACGTCCGTGCCGGACTCTCGTCCCCGTAGGCCGCCACCAGCGCCTCGCGGCCCAATTCGGCCAGCCAGTCGGGAAATTCGGCGACCCGCGCCCCGTTCACGTCATCGGCCGTGCGTGAATACCGGTACGGCTGCCAGTGCCACCCCACACAGACCGTCTGTACGGACATCACCCCGCCGCCCGGCAGGACCGTGTGCCGCAGCGGCACCGGCCCGCGCGCCCACTCCCGGCAGGCCGCCACCAACTCCCGCTGCCGCTCCGGCGGCAGCCACTCGGGCACGTGCACGGCCCCCGGCGCGACGACGGCGCGAGGCCTCGGGAAGAGTCCGGACATCTCAGCGCACCGCCGAGGCGCCTTCCAGCCGCAGCAGCCGCTCCTTGCGCTCCAGGCCGCCCGCGTAACCCCGCAGCGCCCCGTCCGAGCCGATCACCCGGTGGCACGGCCGCACGACCAGCAGCGGATTGCGCCCGATCGCCGTGCCCACGGCCCGTACGCCCGCCCCGGCGCTGCCGACGCGTTCGGCGATCTGCCCGTACGACACGGTCTCCCCGTAGGGGACGGTGTCCAGGGCGGACCACACCCGGCGCTGGAAGTCGGTGCCCACGCCGTCCGCGTACTCGATGTCGAAGCGGGTCAGCCGGCCCGCGAAGTACTCCCGCAGCTGAGCGGCGACGCCCGCGAACGCCTCCGGCGAGCGGACCCATCCGTCCTGGACGACCGCGGCGCCCTTCTGGCCGGGCAGCGAGAGCGAGGCGAGCGCCACCCCGCCGGTGGTCTCCTCGCCGACCAGCAGCAGTTCACCCAGCGGGCTGTCGACCGTTGCGTAGATGGTCATGACTCGTCCCTTTCCTGCACTTCATGCCGGGATCCGACCGGTTCGCCGCCCGACATGGACAAGTCTGCGTGGCCCGCTCCGCCGTGACCGGCGGTTTTCGGACATCGCACCCCGGGTGCGGAGCGGTGCCTCCCGCCCCGCACCCCGGCGAAGGGCGGGACCTACCGGTAGTTCACGAACTGCACGGCGAAGTCGAAGTCCTGGCCCTTCAGTAGCGCCTGTACGGCCTGCAGGTCGTCCCGGCTCTTCGAGCTGACCCGCAGCTCGTCGCCCTGGACCTGCGCCTTGACGCCCTTCGGGCCCTCGTCGCGAATGATCTTCGCCACCTTCTTGGCGTTCTCCTGGGAGATGCCCTCCTCGATCGTGGCGAAGATCTTGTACTCCTTGCCGGACAGCTGCGGCTCGCCCGCGTCCAGCGACTTCAGCGAGATGCCCCGCTTGATCAGCTTGGACTGGAAGATGTCGAGGATCGCCTTGACCCGCTCCTCGCCGTTCGCCTCCATGAGGATCTTCTCGCCGGACCAGGAGATCGAGGCGCCGGTGCCCTTGAAGTCGTAACGCTGCGAGATTTCCTTGGCGGCCTGGTTGAGGGCGTTGTCGACCTCCTGCCGCTCGACCTTCGAGACGATGTCGAAACTGGAGTCGGCCATGACGTGTGGCTCCTTGTATCGGGGGTTCGGGAACGCGGTGCATAAGGGCGGCAACGGGCCTGACGGCCGCGACGCCGATCAAAGCCTAGCCACCCGCACCCGATCGGGCCGCTGATCAATCCGGTGGCGAAGCACCCCCGGGCATCGGGTATCGTTTACGTCGTTGCCACGGAGCGCCGCAGAAAAGCGGTTCTCGAAGGCAGCAATCCCCGGCGGTGTGCCCGAGTGGCCAAAGGGAGCAGACTGTAAATCTGCCGGCTCAGCCTACCCAGGTTCGAACCCTGGCGCCGCCACATGGTAAGGCCCCTGTCTCAGACAGGGGCCTTCTTTGTTTTCTGCTGCGAGGGGCCGTGGACATGGAATCCGTACTGGTCAGCGCCTGCGTGCAGGGTGTGCCCTGCCGCTTCGACGGCCGTGGCAGGGCCTCCGGCGCGGTCACCGCGGCCATCGGCGACCGCCACCCCGTGGCCTTCTGCCCCGAGGTCTCCGCCGGACTGCCCACCCCGCGCCGCCCCGCCGAGATCGTCGGCGGTGACGGCCACGACGTGCTGGACGGCCGGGCCCGGGTCGTCGACGCCACCGGACACGACGTGACGGACGCGTTCGTGGACGGCGCAGCACGGGCTCTGGCGGCCGCGCGCCGGACCCTATGCACCGAGGCCCTGCTGATGGCGCGCAGCCCTTCCTGCGGGCGCGGAACGGTCTATGACGGTACGTTCACCGGCGCGCTCCGCGAGGGCGACGGCGTCACCGCCGCGCTGCTGGAGCGCAACGGCATCTCCGTCCGCCCGGCACCGCGCGACTGACCGCCGGCGGCACCCCCGCCACCCGCGTACGGCTCCGCACGGCCGTACGCCCGGTCAGTTCCCCGCGATGTCCTTCACCGCGACCGCCACCGGCACGTTCCCGGAGATGAGCTCCAGCGTCAGCCCCGCCGTCGCCGGGGTCTCCAGCAGCTCCAGCAGCGCCGCCGCCACGTCGTCGCGCGGCACCGGACCGCGGCCGGTCGACGCGGTCAGCAGGACCGTCCCCGTGCCCGCGTCGTTCGTCAGCATGCCGGGGCGCAGGATCGTCCAGTCGAGCGCGGTCCTGGAGCGCACGTACGCGTCCGCCGCCCCCTTGGCCCGCAGATACGCGTCGAAGACCTCGTCGCCCGGGTGGTCGGGGTCGGCGCCCATCGACGAGACCACGACGTAGCGCCGTACGCCCGCCAGTTCGGCGGCGTCGGCGAAGAGCACCGCCGCCCCGCGATCCACCGTCTCCTTGCGTTCCGCGCCGCTGTCGGGGCCCGCGCCGGCCGCGAAGACCACCGCGTCGGCGCCGCGGAGCACCTCGGCCACCTCCTCCGCGGAGGCGGATTCGAGATCCAGGACCACCGGCTCGGCACCCGCGTCCCGGAGGTCCTTGCCCTGGTCCGGATTGCGGATGACGCCGACGGCCTCGTGCCCGCGCGCGGTGAGCAGCCGCTCCAACCGCAGCGCGATCTGACCATGTCCACCTGCGATGACAATGCGCATGGTCACGACCGTACGCCGCGGCGGGCCGCCGCGCTCAGGGCCCGCCGCAGGAACCGGGATCCGTCCTCCCCTGGCGCGGCAGATCGAGGGCGACGACGGTCTCGGAGTCGCAGTACTCGCGCACTGCGCTCGTCCGCGCCACCACCCGGCCGCGATGCACCACCACCCGGCTGTAGGCGAGCGAGAGCACCTCCGGCAGCTGCTCCCCGCGCACCGCGAGCAGCTCGGCCGGAAAGCCCGCCTCGACCCTGACCCCGGGCAGCCCCATCGCCGTCCTGGCGGCCGAGGACACCGCCTCGTAGGCCTTCGCGGCCGGCAGCCCGTGCTGCGAGGCCAGCAGGTAGGCGGCCTCCAGCGGGTCACCGCGGCCCACGGGGTTCGCGAGGTCCCGCAGCGCCCCGCTGCCCGCCGCGACCCGCACCCCGGCCGCCCGCAGCAGCCGTACGGGAGCGGTGCCCCGGCCCTCCACGCCGCAGCAGCCGCCCTGGGGGAGGCAGATCACCGTCACCCCGGCCGCGGCCAGCTGGTCGGCGGCGCGGGCCGCGGCCTGCGGGGGAAGCCGGGAGAGGCCCGCGCACGGCCCGAGCGAGACGCCGGGCCGCAGCCCTGCGGCCATGGCGGCCAGCCGGCCGAGCCGGGCCGGATCGTCGCTGTCCGTGTGCAGGTCGACGGGGCAGCCCTGCTCGGCGGCGACCTCCAGCACGGCCTCCGCGTACCCCGCCGGGTCCGGATCCAGGTCCGGGCAGCCGCCGACCGCACCGGCGCCCATCTTCACCGCGTCGCGCAGCATGGCCAGGTTGCCCGCGCCCGCGATGCCGGTGAGCAGCCGGGGCACCGCGACCGGGGTCAGGTCGGTCAGTCCGCGCAGCGAGCGGCGTGCCTGCAGTACGGCTTCGAGCGGGGCGAGGCCCCGGACGTCCCCGATCCGCACGTGCGAGCGCAGCGCCGTGGCCCCGTGGCCGAGCTGGAGCAGGGCGGCCTCGGTGGCGCGGCGCCGGATGTCCTCCGGGCGGTGCGACGCCGGGCCGGGGGTGCCGGGGCCCGCGCCGTCGGCGGTGAGCGCGGTGTCGCTGTGGGTGTGGGGTTCGGCGGGGGCGGGGAGCAGCAGATAGCCGCGCAGGTCCAGCCGCGGACCGGCGGCCAGACTGCCCGCCGTGCCGACGGCCTCGATGCGGCCGCCGCCGAGCCGTACGTCCACGACACGGCCGTCGGTGAGCCGGGCGCCGCAGAGCACCAGGCCGGCCGGGGCGGCGGTCTCCGGGCCGCCGGTCGCACCGGCCGCGTCGGCGGCATGGTCGTCCGGCTGCCACGGCTGGCTGTCGGGCATCGCGCTCCTGGGAATGGGGACAAGATCACGCAGAGTGAGTCGAGCCTAGGGGCGTGTTCGGCCCGGTTCGAGGAGGAGCGGAATAGTCGTACCGGTGTGGCCCTGGGGATGCGTGGGGCGGGTGTGTACGACCGTGACGGTGGTGCCCCACGGGGAGACCGAGGCGCTGATCAGGCGGCCGGCGGGCGGTCCCGGGGGCTCTCGGCCAAGGGATCGGCGGGGCGTCGATCAAGGGCTCCGGACGGGGGTCCGAAACGGATTTGGGCGATCGGCGAGAGAGCGTGTAATGTCTTCATCGCTCGCCCCAATAGCTCAGTCGGTAGAGCGTCTCCATGGTAAGGAGAAGGTCTGCGGTTCGATTCCGCATTGGGGCTCTGGTGATCGGGAAACCCCGCTTCGGCGGGGGGACTCGTCATCAAAGCGGTGTAGCTCAGTCGGTAGAGCAAGCGGCTCATAATCGCTGTGTCACCGGTTCAAGTCCGGTCACCGCTACTTACGGTAGCCGATTGTGGGGTCGGTCCTTCGATCGGCTACTCTTTTTTGCGTTCATCCGTCCATCCGTCCGTCCAAGGAGCACTCACGTGGCTGCCACCGACGTCCGCCCGAAGATCACGCTGGCCTGCGTGGAGTGCAAGGAGCGGAACTACATCACCAAGAAGAACCGGCGTAACAACCCGGACCGTCTTGAGATGAAGAAGCACTGCCCGCGCTGCAACTCGCACACTGCGCACCGCGAAACGCGCTGAAACAGGCTCGTACACGAGGCCGTCCCCATTGGGGGCGGCCTCGTGTCGTTGTATGAAGGCTGTCCTTCGGCCTGTTCATCATTTCTTCGGCCTGTTCATCTTTCATCAGGAGGTAGCGAGCCCATGGCGCTCGACCAGTCCTTCGTGGGGCGGACCTATCCGCCCACCCCGCCGTACGAGGTCGGCCGGGAGAAGATCCGTGAGTTCGCCGAGGCGGTGGGCGACCCGAATCCGGCGTACGTCGACCCCGAGGCTGCCAAGGCGCTCGGCCACAGCGATGTGATCGCGCCGCCGACGTTCGTCTTCTCCATCACGTTCAAGGCGGCCGGGCAGGTGATCCACGACCCGCAGCTGGGCCTGGACTACAGCCGGGTGGTGCACGGCGACCAGAAGTTCGCCTACACGCGTCCCGTGCGGGCGGGGGACCGGCTGACGGTCACCTCGACGATCGAGGCCATCAAGTCCCTGGCGGGCAACGACATCCTGGACGTCCGTGGCGAGGTCCACGACGAGTCCGGTGAGCACGTCGTGACCGCGTGGACGAAGCTGGTGGCGCGCGCCGCCGAGGAGGCGTGATGACGGCGAACGTCGCATACGAGTCGGTCGAGGTCGGTACGGAGCTGCCGGCGCAGTCCTTCCGGGTGACCCGGGCGATGCTGGTGCAGTACGCGGGTGCTTCCGGTGACTTCAACCCGATCCACTGGAACGAGAAGTTCGCCCGCGAGGTCGGACTGCCGGACGTGATCGCGCACGGCATGTTCACCATGGCCGAGGCGATCCGCGTGGTCACGGACTGGGCCGGTGACCCGGGTGCGGTCGTCGAGTACGGGGTGCGGTTCACCAAGCCGGTCGTCGTGCCGAACGACGACGACGGCGCACTGATCGAGGTCAGCGGCAAGGTGGCCGCCCTGCTGGACGACAAGCAGGTGCGGGTGGACCTGACGGCCATGAACGAGGGCAAGAAGGTGCTGGGCATGTCCCGCGCCGTGGTGCGGCTCGGCTGAGGCCGTCGAGCGTGACGCGAGGGGCACCGTCCGACGGGCGGTGCCCCTCGTGCGTGCCGGGCGGGGGACCGGTTGACGCCGCCCGGGCCGTGGGTCGGCGCGGGTACGGTCCGTGCCCCGCCCGAGCGGCCGGGGCACGGACCGTACCCTTGTCCCCGTGCAGGAACTCCATGACGCCCCCCTCGCCCCCCTGACCACCTTCCGGCTGGGC
>NZ_JBCEWQ010000169.1:0-17470 GCF_038448545.1 Streptomyces sp. CLV115 | reverse complement strand
CCCCCGCCCCCCCCCCCCCCCCCCCCCCACCGGGGTGCGGCGCTGCCGGCCCGAGCTGCCGAAACAATCGAACAGGCCCGGTGATAAACGTTTGTTCGGACCGGCTCGGCGCTGTTAGGTTCCGGGACGTGGCGAAACTCAATCAGATCATCGCAGTGGAGAAGGGCGTCAAGTCCAAGGCTCACCAGGACCTGACGGCGGCTCATCACGGCCTCCAGAAGACCGGTCTGCTGGCCGGCATCTCCCGGACGTATCAGCCGAAGGACGAGGAGGGCGAGCAGCTGCCGCCCGAGTCGACGCTGGTGCAGATCAAGGCCGAGGACGTGCTGCGGGAAACCGCGGCGACCCTGACCCGGCTCTTCGATGTGACCGCCACGAAGGACTGGGCGAACTGCTCGGCCCGCGCCGACGTCAAGGTCGACGGCCGGGTGCTGGTGAGCGACGTGCCCGTCTCGTACCTGCTCTTCCTGGAGAAGCAGCTGACGGACCTCAACACCTTCATCCGCAAGCTGCCCGTGCTCGACGCCGCGGAGGCCTGGACCCAGGACCCGTCGACCGACTCCTGGAAGACCGAGCCCGTGCGGACGCTCCGTACCAAGAAGGTGCCCCGCAACCATGTGAAGGCGGAGGCCACCGACAAGCACCCGGCGCAGGTCGAGGTGTACTACGAGGACATCCCGATCGGGTACTGGACGACGGTGAAGTTCTCCGGCGCCCTCCCCGCACGGCGCGTCAACGAACTGCTGGACCGGGTGGAGAAGCTCCAGCAGGCCGTGAAGTACGCCCGTGAGGAGGCCAACGGCGCGGACGTCACCGACCAGCGGGTGGGTGATGCGGTATTCGGTTACCTCTTCGGGTGACCGACCATTGATTCCCCGGCCGACCAATTTCGGCCGGGGTGCGCCAGGAGCGCAAGCTGAAACTGAAGCTTGTCGTGACGACGCGGTTCCAGTGGAGGTTCGAGTCCTCCCCCCGGCACTCCGTGCGCCCCGGCGCACGAACGGGCCGGGGTGGCCCAAATGGTAGAGGCAGACCGCGATCAATCTCAGACTCTTGCTCCAGACTCAGCATTCGTCACCCATCGCCGAATCAAACGGGCCCGTGCCCACGGGCGTCGAGATGCCGGTTCGACTCCGGCTCGCAGAGCTTCGATCTGCGGTCGTCTAAAGGCAGGACGCGGCGACATCAACCTGACACGGGTCCTTAAAAGTGTCGGCGTGCCGTATGGGTGACACACAAGGGCTCGGGGGCCGGCTACGCCCCCGGGCCCGCTCCTGTTTCTGCCGGCCCGCCCTTCACCGGCTCGCGGGCAGCGACACCCCGCGCCCCGCGAAGAAGCGCTCGAAGTCGGACAGCGCCAGCTCCGCGGCCCGGGTCCGCGCCGTCGTACCCGACGGGTTGTGGAAGTGGACTCCCGCGCCGTCGGCCGTGCGGGACGTCAGCAGCACCAGATGCCCGCCCCGCCCCGGAGCCGGCCGCCCGGGGTACCGGATGCCGTAGTGCACCGAGGCCATCACCGTACGGCCGCCGTCCAGCAGACCGGGGATCTCCTCCAGCGAGAGACGGCGGTGCACCGTCGCGTCCACGCCGTGCATCTCGCGCGCGTACGCGGCGAAGGGGGCGTAGATCAGCCCCCGGATCTCCCCCTGCTCGTCCTCGGTGTACGCGCCGTATTCGAGCGCCCCGTCGCGCAGCGCGAACAGGGACGGAGCTCCGGCGCCGAGCGCCATGCGCAGACAGGTCATACCGCACAGATGGCCCGCCCAGCGCGCGTACTCGGCCGGTGACTCCGCGCCCGACTCCGCCCAGGCCGGGTCGGTGGCCGGATCGACTCCGTCCTCGACGATCGGGCCGACGAGCCCGAACGAGGCGAACTGGGTGTGGACGGGGAAGCGGCAGGCGGAGCAGGTCACCGGGGGCATCCGATCACTGGCGGTATCCGGTCAGGAAGCGGCCGATGCGGCTGATCGCCGCGTCGAGATCGTCAGCGTACGGGAGGGTGAGGATCCGGAAATGGTCGGGCCGCGGCCAGTTGAAACCGGTGCCCTGCACGACCTGGATCTTCTCCCGCAGCAGCAGATCCAGCACGAACTTCTCGTCGTCGACGATCCGGTGCACCTTCGGGTCGATGCGTGGGAACGCGTACAGCGCGCCCTTCGGCTTCACGCACGACACCCCCGGGATCTCGTTCAGCTTCTCCCAGGCCCGGTTGCGCTGCTCGTACAGCCTGCCCCCGGGCGCGACCAGCTCCCGGATCGACTGCCGGCCGCCGAGCGCGGCCTGAATGGCGTACTGCGCGGGCGCGTTGGGGCACAGCCGCATGGAGGCGAGCGTGGTCAGCCCCTCCAGGTAGTTGCGGGCGTGCTGCTGCGGACCGGAGACCACCATCCAGCCGGAGCGGAAACCCGCCACCCGGTACGTCTTCGACAGGCCGCTGAAGGTGAGACAGACCAGGTCGGGAGCGAGGGCCGCCACACTGTGGTGCTCGGCGTCGTCGTACAGGATCTGGTCGTAGATCTCGTCGGCGAACACCATCAGGCCGTGCCTGCGCGCCAGATCGAGGATGCCTTCGAGGATCTCGCGCGGGTAGACGGCGCCGGTCGGATTGTTCGGGTTGATGATCACGACGGCCTTGGTGCGGTCGGTGATCTTCGAGGCCATGTCGGCGAGATCGGGGTTCCAGTCCGACGCCTCGTCACAGATGTAGTGCACGGACCTGCCGCCCGCGAGGGTCACCACCGCGGTCCACAACGGGTAGTCGGGGGACGGGACGAGCACCTCGTCGCCGTCCTCCAGCAACGCCTGGACGGCCATCGAGATCAGCTCGGAGACGCCGTTGCCGAGGAAGATGTCGTCGACCCCGACATCCGGCAGACCCATCGCCTGGTAGCGCTGCGCCACGGCCCGGCGGGCGGACAGGATGCCGCGCGAATCCGTGTAGCCATGGGCCTGCGGAAGCATCCGGATCATGTCCTGGACGACCTCCTCCGGCGCCTCGAAACCGAAGAGCGCGGGGTTGCCCGTATTGAGCCGGAGCACGCTGTGGCCCGCCTCCTCCAGGGCGTTGGCGTGCTCGATGACCGGGCCCCGGATCTCGTAACAGACCTCGTTGAGCTTGCTGGACTGCCGGAATTCCATGCGGTGGCCTCCCCGACCTGATTGCGATACTTGGTTTTACCAAGCTCGGGCTTGGAAAGTCCAACAACATGTCTAGACTGCGTCGCATGCCACGTCAGCAACAGCCCGCAACGCGCCCGGTCCGCCGCCGGAGCTACGACCAGTTCTGCGCCACCGCGCGCGCCCTCGATTCCGTGGGCGACCGATGGACCCTGCTGATCGTCCGTGAACTGCTGGCGGGCCCCCGCCGCTACACCGACCTGCACGCCGACCTCCCGGGCGTCAGCACCGACGTGCTCGCCTCCCGGCTGCGGGACATGGAGCAGAACGGCCTCGCCACCCGCCGCCGGCTCCCGCCGCCCGCCGCCGCCTCGGTCTACGAACTCACCGAGCGCGGCCACGGACTGATGCCGGTGCTCGCCGCGCTCGCCGAGTGGGGCGCGCCCGCGCTCGCCGAGCGACGCCCGACCGACGCGGTGCGGGCCCACTGGTTCGCGCTTCCGCTGCTGCGCGCACTGGACGGGCCGGCCTGCTCCGGGGTCGTCGAAGTGCACCTGGACGAGGGCGAGTTCCATGTCCGCGCCGGTGGCGCGCAGGACGGGGAGACGGTGTACGGGGACGGCCCCGCCGACCGTGCCGATGCCCGTATCGCGCTGGACGTCGAGGTCTGCCTGGAGCTCGCGCGCGGCGGGCTGACCCTCGCGGAGGCCGTCGAGGGCGGCCGTGTCGAGGTGTCGGGCGACGGGCCGCTCGCCGCCGCGCTGCGAGGCGAGTAACCGGGGCGGCAGAGGAGTGAGCCGCGGTGCGCCCCCGCCGTGTGAGCCCGCCGCGCCGGCTTCCGTGTGGAACATGGGAACCGGTCGGTCCGGGGTGATCGCCGGACGCCGAGGCGGAGGAGCCGGGTGTGCGCGGTGGTGGGCGGCGGAGGAACGACGGTCGGCGGGCGGGCCGGGGACGGCCGGCGAAGGCCCTGGCCCTGGTGGGCTGTGTGGCCGCGCTCGGCCTCGTGCGGCCGACGGCCGTCGCCACCCCGGGCGGCGGAGTGAGCGGCACGGTGCTCGCGAAGGGCACATCGGCGGGGAAGCTGGAGATGCGCACGCCGCACGGCCGCACCGATGTGACCTTCCGGACCATCACGGTCGAGCCGGGCGGTTCCACCGGCTGGCACACCCATCGCGGCCCGTTGGTCGCCGTCGTCGAGTCCGGGACGCTGACGCGCACTCTGGACGACTGCTCGGTCGAGGAGACGCCCGCGGGCTCGTCGTTCATCGAGCCGTCCGGGGCCGGCCACCGGCACGTCGGACGCAACCTGGGCACCGGCCCCGTCGTGCTGTGGGTGACCTATCTGCTGCCGGAGGGCAGTGAACTCTCCGACGACGCCGAGGCGGTGGACTGCGGCGCAGGGGAACGGCACGCACCGCCCGGCCACCGGTAGCGCCCGGCCGGCCGTCAGTTGGCGAGCGTCTCCCCGTAGGCCCCGAAGCCGGAGATCACCAGGCCGTCGCGGAAGACCAGCACCTCGCTGACCCGGCCGCCGATCTGGTTGCGGTAGTCGATCACCAGGGCATGGACGCTCACCCGGACGTCCATCAGCTCGAACCTCAGCTCGGGGATGCGCTCCAGGCCCGTCGCCCAGTACGCGCGCAGCGCCTCCTTGCCGTGCACCGTGCCGGAGGTGTCACCGGTCAGCCGGGCGATGACGGGCGAACTGAACGTCACATCGTCGTGATAATGCGTCAGAATGCGGTCCAGATCATGGGAGTTCCAGCCGTCCAGCCACTCGGCGGCGAACGTGCGGGCGAATGCGAGGTCCATGGGGAAGATCGTAGGAGGCGGACCCGCCACGGACGGAGCGTTTCCGGATGACGGGGCAGCGGCCGACGACAGGAACGACGGGAGAGAGCGGCCGTGAACAGGGAGACACCGCAGGACCGGACGGATACGGGCGGACCCGACCCGGCGCGGCGCGCCGCGTTCGCGCAGGAGCTGCTGCGGGCGCTCACCGCGTCCTGCCCCGGCTCGCGGGCGGAGCTGCGGGGCTCGCTCGCCCGCGGCACGGCGGACGAGTACAGCGACATCGACATCGCCTGGACGGTGCCCGACGACCGGTTCGACGCCTGCCTCGACGCCGTCCCCGGGGTGCTCGGCGCGGTGGTGCCACTGGACTCCCTCCGTACGGACCCCGATTCGCGCAACTCCCGTGAGCGGCGGCTGCTCTTCGCCGCCTTCCACGGGCTTCCGCTCTTCTGGCGGGTGGATCTGGAGGTCGTGCGGCGCGCGGATCCGGCGGGCGCGTGGCGCAGGGATCCGGAAGGTGCGTCAGCACCGGTCGCCGGCCGGCCCGGCCCCGGCCGGGGCGATCCGGCGGCGCACCGCGACGACTGGTCGAGGCCGGCGAGTGCGCTGGCCAACGCGGTCGCCGCGACGAAGGCCGTACTGCGCGGGCAGCCGGAGAACGCCCGGGGGCTGCTGGAGCGCGGCTTCCGGCGCATCGACGAGCCGGAAGCCGTGTCCGGTTGCTGGCGCGCCGACATCCGCAGGCTCGCCGAGGCGGCGGCCGGGCGCGAGCCGGAGCTGCGCCCCCTCGCCGACCGGGTGCTGGGCCTCGCCGAGAGCCACCGGGCGCGGCTCATGTGGTGGTCGTTCCCCGCAGACGTACGCGAGCGGGTCGACGGACTGGTCCTTTTGGGACGGGACATCCAGGCCGTCGGGGCGATGCGGGAGAGCGGCATCGAACCCCGTCCGGAGCTGCACGCATGCGTGGAGGTGCTGGACGGGCGCCACCGGGCGCTCGCCGACCGCATACCGCCCCCGGTCCGCCCGGACGTGGACGCCATGGCCGCCGCCGCCCGCGATCTGCCCCGCGATCCGGTGGCCGTCGAGGCGGTCTGGGACGGCGACACCCGGGGCTGGATCGTGGTGCTGACCGCCGTCCTGGCCGGGCCGTGGGAGAGCGTCGACCTGGACGGCTTCCGGATCGGCGCGGCCGGGACCGGCGAGGCGGCGCGGACGGGCCGGGAACTGGCGGAGCGGCTCGGCGTCCCGTTCCGCTTCGCAAGCCCCGACGAACCCGACGAGGACGCCCCTCGCTGGTGGGACGCCCGGCACTGAGCGGGAGACCCGGGGGCGACGGCGGCCCCGGAACGGCGGCGGGCCCGGAACGGCGGCGGGCCCGGAATGGCGGCGGCCCCGGGGGTGATGGTGGCCCGGGCGATGATGGGCGGGTGCGATTCGAAGCGATCACCTGGGAGCGGCTGGCCGAAGCCATCGCCGCACGGACCGACACCCTGGAACCCGCCGGCGGCGGCCCCTGGCTGAAGGTCGCGGTCGACGGCGCTCCGGCGGCCCGCACCGGGGAGCCGGCCGAGCGCGTCGCACAGGCGCTGCGGGTCCGGGGCCGCGCGGTACTGGTCGTGTCCACCGAGGGTTTCCTGCGGCCGGCGAGCCTCCGGTACGAGTACGGCAAGCAGGACCCGGACTCGTACCACGACAGCTGGTTCGACACGGGAGCGCTGTGGCGCGAGGTCTTCGGGCCACTGGAGGCCGGCGGGAGCGGGCGGGTGCTGCCCGATCTGTGGGATCCGGTGACCGACCGGGCCACACGCAGCCCGTACCGGCCACTGCCCGAGGGCGGGGTGCTGGTGGTGCACGGGCCGCTGCTGCTGGGGCACTGGTTCCCGTTCGACCTGAGCGTCCATCTGCGGCTGTCGCCGGGCGCGCTGCGCCGCCGTACCGAGGAGGCGGAACGCTGGACGCTGCCCGCCTTCGCGCGGTACGAGGACGAGGCGGCGCCCGGCGACCACGCGGACGCGGTCGTGCGCGCCGACGATCCGCTGCACCCGGCCTGGACCGGGTGGCGCGGGGCGGAAGGCTGACGGCACGGGCGAGGACCGGGCCTTCGGCCGCACTCAGGGGCCCGGACGGCCGCCCACGGTGGTGACCGCCTCCGCGCCCGCCCGGCATCCCGCCGCCGCGGCCGAAGCGGCGTCCGCACCCGCCAGCCGTGCCGCGAGAAGACCGCCGGTGAACGCGTCGCCCGCACCCGTCGAATCCATCGCCCCGCGCACCTGAACCGCCGGGACGCGCCCGGTCACCGTACCGGCGGCGGCGAGCAGGGCTCCGCGGTCGCCGAGTGTGACGACCACCCGGCCCACCTGGAGGCTCAACTTGGCCGCGGCATCGGCCGGTTCGGGCAGTCCGGTGAGCAGTCGGGCCTCGTCCGCGTTGGGCAGCAGCAGATCGACGCCCTCCACGGCGGCCAGGAACCGGTCGGCGCCCAGCTCGGCGAGGAAGCCGGCCGAGGCCGGGTCGACGCTCACCGGGATCCGCCGCGACCGCGCCTCCCGCAGGGCGAGCAGGGCCGTCGCCCGGCTTGTCGCGGCGAAGAGAAGATAGCCGGAGAGATGGAGATGGGCGACGCCGTCCAGCATCGCCGGTGACCAGTCGTCGGGGGAGAGGCGGAGCACGGCCCCGCTGTCGGTGAGGAAGGTGCGCTCGGCGGTGGAATCGACGAGCGCGACGACGGTGGCGGTCGGAGCCTCCTCGTCCACGGCCAGCAGGGCGCGCACCCCTGCCCGCCGCAGCGCGGCCCGGTGCCAGTCCGCGCTGTCGGCACCGACCCTGGCCAGCAGCCGCACATCGGCACATCCCGAACGGGCCGCCCAGCAGGCGACATTGGCCCCCGCGCCGCCGGGCAGGGTACGGATCCGGGCCGAGGTGTCCGTACCGCGGACCAGTGCCGTCGCGTGCCGCGCCACCACGTCCGTGACCACGTCACCGATGACGAGCAGGCCACCGCCCTCCGTCGCCCCGGCACCGATCGGCGCCTGCACCCGGCCGTCGGTCGTCGCCCGGCTGTCGGCCGGCACCCCGCCGCCGGTCATTGTCCGGCCGCCGGGCCGGGCCGCGCGGCGGGGTCCTCGGGAGGCCGGGCCGCCCAGGCGCCGGAGATCCGTGCGGCGAGCGAGACATTGGCGCGCACGGCCGCCAGATTGGCCTCCAGCGAGGCGCCGCCGGTTCCCCGCATCAGCCGGTCCAGCAGGAACGGTGTGACGGCCTGGCCCACGATGCCGCGCTCCCGGCACTCCGCCAGGGCCTCGGCCAGCACCCGGTCGTGGAGCGCCGGATCCAGCTGGTCGGCCACGGGGACGGGGTTGGCGACGACGACCGCGCCCCCGGGCCCGCCGAGCACGTCCTTGGCCCGCATCACGTCCGCGACCTCCTCGGGCGTCCGCACCGTCCAGTCGACCGGCTCGCCCGAACTGGTCAGATAGAAGCCGGGGAAGAGGCCGGTGCCGTATCCGAGCACGGTGACGCCCAGCGTCTCCAGGCGCTGCAGCGTCGCCGGTACGTCCAGGACCGACTTCACCCCGGCGCACACCACGGTGATCCCGGTCCGTGCCAGGAGCCGGAGATCGGCGGACTCGTCCTGGGTCCGTGTCCACTCCCGGTGCACGCCGCCGAGGCCGCCGGTCGCGAAGACGCGCAGGCCGGCGCGCGCGGCCAGGAACGCCGTGGCGGACACGGTCGTTGCCCCGCTCGCGCCCGTGGCCACGGCCGGCGCGAGGTCCCGGTGCCCCAGCTTCCGCATCCCGGGGTCCGTGGCGACCCGCTCCAACTGGGCTTTGTCCAGGCCGATGTGGGCCCTTCCGTCGAGTACGGCGATTGTCGCGGGCACCGCGCCCGCCGACCGTACGAGCCCTTCGAGTTCCTCGGCGACCCGCAGATTGCGGGGGCGCGGCAGACCGTGGGCGATGATCGTCGACTCCAGGGCCACAACGGGGTGGTGCGTGGCGAGGGCCGCTCGTACCTCGGGGGAGAGGGCGGGGGCGCAGGGGTGTGCGCGATGCGACGCGTTGGATGACATGTCCACATCCCTGTCGCGGGCGCGGCCGCCTCAAACGTGCGGCCGGGGCGGCGGACCCGTGCGGCGCGCGCCGGACTGGCCGGGATTCCACTTGCCATTTCGGCGCATCCTGCTGCCGAGCCGTTCCCCGGTGGTCGCTAAGGTGACCGGCCATGACCACATTTGATCAAGCCCCCGCCTCGTTCGCCGTGCACATTCCGGACGCCGAACTCGAACCGGAACCGCTGGACCCCGCGCAGATCGTCTCGGGCGAGCCCGTGGTGACCGGCAAGGTGCTCTGGGAGTCGCCCGACGGCAAGCAGACGCGTGGCATCTGGCAGATCACGCCCGGCGTGGTCACCGACACCGAGGCCAACGAACTCTTCGTGGTCGTCAGTGGACGCGCGACCGTGGCGGTCGAGGGCGGCGCGACGCTGGAGATCGGGCCGGGGGACGCCTGTGTGCTGCGCGAGGGCGACCGTACGACGTGGACGGTGCACGAGACGCTGCGCAAGGCCTACCACATCAGCCTCTGAGGCCCCTCCGGCAACTTCTGGAACCCTCCGGGAACCATGAACGCTCCGGGAAGCCCATGAACCCTCCGGTGGCCCCCGAAACCTGCCGGGGATTCCCCGAGGTTCAGTCGGAAGCCCCGGGCGTGGCTGTGGGCGTGGCCGCGGGCCGGGTCAGTGCCCGGCGCAGTGCCAGCGCCGCCATCGGCAGCAGGAGACAGGCTCCGACCACGTTCAGCCAGCCGTAGCTCGCCCGGGCGACGATGACCCCGGCGACCGCTCCGCCGATGCCCGCCGCCGTGTTCATGGTCAGATCCGACAGACCCTGCACGGCGGCGCGGGCGGGCTGCGGCACGGAGTCGGTGAGCAGCGCCGAACCGGCGACCAGCCCCGCCGACCAGCCGAGACCGAGCGTGAAGAGACCGGCCGCCGTCTGCCCGTGGCTGGGGCCCGCGGTTCCGGCCAGCAGCGCGGCGCAGGAGAGCAGGCCGACCGCCAGACCGATCACGGCGAGCCGGCCGAAGCGGTCCGACAGCCAGCCCATCACCGGGGAGAACGCGTACATCCCCGCGATGTGGCCGCTGATGACCAGTCCGATCAGCTGGAGCCCGGCGCCGTGGTGGCCCAGATCGACCGGGGTCATCACCATGATCGAGACCATCGCGGTGTGCGAGACGGCCACCGTCACCAGTGCCAGCCGTGCCATCGGCGAGGCCCGCACCGCCGCGATTCCGGCGCGCAGCGACCGGCCGGCCGGCGAACCGTCGCCCTGCGGCGCCAGCGCCCGTGCCGTGAGCAGCGGGTCCGGTCGCAGCAGCGCCCCGACCACCGCGGCGGCCAGCAGGAAGATCCCGGCCGCGAAGACGAACGGGCCGGCCTTCTCGGACACCGGGCCGCCCCGGAAGAGATGACCCACCGGGGCGGCGATGTTCGGCCCGAGGACGGAGCCGATCGTGGTGGCCCAGATGACGGTGGAGATCGCCCGGCCCCGCCGGTCGGGCTCGGCCAGATCCGCGGCGGCGAACCGGGCCTGAAGATTGGCCGAGGACCCGGCGCCGAACCCCGCCATGCCGAGCAGCAGCAACGGGAAGCTGTCCACGAGGGTGGACAGGACCACCAGCCCCGCGCCGAGCGCGCCGATCAGATACGCCAGCACGAGACCGGGGCGCCGGCCGCGCGCGGTCATCAGCGCGGCCAGCGGCAGCGAGAGCAGCGCCGTTCCGGTCACCGAAGCGGTCGGGGCCAGACCGGACAGCGCCTCGGAGCCGCTCACCTCGGTGGCCAGCACGGGGGCCAGGGCGATGCCGATGGGCACGCCGAGGCCGCCGAGTATCTGGCTGCCTATGAGCACCGCGGACGTTCTGCGCCGCAGCCCGGGCAGCTCGGCCTCCGAGACCGGGGCGGCGGGGCGGCCGGGCCCGGTGGGGGTGTCAGGTGCATCGAGGGTGTTGGTCACTGGCGCAGTGTGCCAGTGACGTCCACGGGTACGAAACAGGGTCCGGACCGGGGCCCGGGCCGGACACGACCGGCACGGCTCCGGGCAGGGCCCGCGACCGCCGGACTCCTGCTGTCCGCCCCGGCGGCCCCGGCGGCCCGGGCCGCAAGGCTCCGGCACCCGGCTCAGAACAGCGGTTGGGGCAGCACACCCTCCAGAGCCAGCAGCTGCCGCTTGGTTTCGAGGCCGCCGCCGAACCCGCCCAGACCGCCGTCGCTCTCCACCACCCGATGGCACGGCACCACCACCGGCAGCGGATTGGACCCCATGGCCGCCCCGACCGCCTGCGCGGCGCCCGGCTGCCCCACCCGCCCGGCGAGATCCCCGTACCCGACGACCGTCCCGTACGGCACGCCCGCGGCCAGCTCACGGAGCACCTGGCGGTTGAAACCGGAGACCAGCGACCAGTCCAGATCGAGTGAGAACTCCCGCGACGAGCCCGCGAAATACTCCGCGAGCTGACGTATCGGCTCGGCGAGCCGGGCGGAGCCGGGAGACTCCACCGGCTCCGCGCCCAGCCGCGTCCGCAGCTGTTCGACCGCCTTCTCGCGCACCTCGGGACCGGCGTGGAAGAACACGCCCACCAGCCCCTTGCCGGTCGCGGCGAGCAGCAGCGGGCCGATGCCGCTCCCGACGACGGCCCACTCGACAACCCCGTTGCTGTTCATGTGGACCACCGTACGGCCGGCCACTGACAACGGGCCCGGGCGGACGGGCGGACCGGACCGGCCGGCCGCAGGGTCAGCGGGTGGCTTCGCGGACCACGTCGGGGTTGTTGGTGATGATCCCGTCCACGCCGAGGCCCGCCACCTTCGCGGCGGTCGCCGCGTCGTTGACCGTCCAGGTGTTGACCCGGAGCTTCTTGCCGTGCGCGCCCTTCAGGGCGTGCACCGCGTCCACGTAGTCGGCCGAAACCGATGTGTAGGACGGATTGATCTGGTCGGTGAAGGCCGCGTACGAGCGCAGATCGGCCACCGACGGGGTGCCGAGGAAGCCCGTCGTGACGTCCGGGCGCAGCTGGTGCACCTTCTTCACGCTGTCCGCGCCGAAACTCTGGACGACGAGCCTGTTCTTCACGTGCGAACGGTCGAGCCACCCCTTCTGGCGCAGCACCCGCAGGGTCTCCTTCTCGATCCCCGGGTAGATCTCGGGGCTCTTGATCTCCAGGAGCAGCTTCTGCCGGTTGCGCTCGATCCGGTCCAGGTACTGCTTGAGCGTCGGCACCCGGGTCCCGGCGAACTCCGGACCGAACCAGCTGCCCGCGTCCAGCCGGGCGATCTCCGCGGCCGTGAAGTCCTTGACCGCCCACGGAGCCCGGTCCGGGAAGACCTCCTCCGCATCGGTGGTCCGCTTCAGATCGGTGTCGTGCACGACCACCAGCACGCCGTCCTTGGTGAACTGGACGTCGTTCTCCACCCAGTCGAAGCCGAGGGCGTCGGCCTTGTCGACGGCGGCCAGGGTGTTCTCCGGCGCGTAGGCCGAGGCACCCCGGTGGGCGAACACGACCGGAGCGGTCCGCTTCGTGCCCGAGGTCCGGGCGCTCACGGTGCTGACGCCGGTAACCGCCGTCGTGTGCCCGACCGCGGTGGTCCGGCCCGTGGTCTGCGTCTCGGCGGTCGACATCAGATACGCGCCGGCGCCCATCAGCGCGGCGGCGGAGAGAGCGGCGGTCGCGGTGCGTGCGTACACGGGTACTCCTTGCGTCAGTGTTGCGGACGGGCCGAGAGTGACAGCCGCGCCCCAACAGGGGACAGGCGAAGGATGGCCACAACGTGAACGCGGCCGACGATGCCGGGTAACGGGCCGGATTCCCTCTCGATAAAATGCAGCTCTTCTGTTTGTTTGCCGGGACTCGCGCCTTAGGGTCACCCCGAACCCGGGCTTCCGCGAAGGGCGTACGAGCATGCAGGGCACGATCGACGGTTTCAGCTACGGAGCGGTGACGCCCGTCGCGGCCTTCCTCATGGCCTGCTTGGGTGCGGCCCTCGGCCTGCGCTGCACCAACCGCTCGCTGCGTACCGAACGCTCCTTCAAGGCGGGCTGGCTGGCCCTCGGCGCGACCTCCATAGGCTCCGGCATCTGGACGATGCACTTCATAGCGATGATGGGCTTCTCCGTGGACGGGGTGAGCATCGGCTACGACATGCCGATCACCTTCGCCAGTCTCGCGGTCGCCGTCGCCATGGTCGGGGTCGGCATCTTCATCGTCGGCTACCGGGGCGCCACCAGGATGGCCCTGGTCACGGGCGGCACGATCACCGGGCTCGGCGTGGCCACCATGCACTACCTGGGCATGGCCGGAATGAATCTGGACGGACAGTTCGAGTACGACACGGTCACCGTGGCGCTCTCCGTCGTCATCGCCGTGGTGGCCGCGACGACCGCGCTCTGGGCGGCCGTCTCCGTGCACGGATTCCTGCCCAGCCTCGGGGCCAGCGTCGTCATGGGCGTCGCGGTGAGCGGCATGCACTACACGGGCATGGCCGCGCTCAGCGTCCATCTGCACCCCGACGCCGTCGCGGGCGACGGTTCGAGCGCACCGCTGGTCCCGCTGCTGATCGGACCCGCCTGCTTCCTGATCCTCGCCGCGGTGGTCGTGATGTTCGATCCGCTGATGGTGATGGGCACCCCGGACTGGAACGACCCCGGGGCCCCGGGCGGAGCCGGCCGGAAGCCCGGAATCCCGGCCCAGCGGCAGGTGCCCAGGTTCGGGACGCACGCCGACCCGGCGTCCTTCCACTCCCGGCCGCGCGACCCCGCGCCACCGGGAGAATGGTGACGCGGCTCCGGCGTCCCGGCCGAGCCGGCCCGGTTGTCAGTGGTGAGTCGTACGGTGGTTCCATGCGGCCCGTTTCGAAGATCGAACGTTCGGTGGCGCCTTTCGAGGTCGTCAGTCCCTACCAGCCCAGCGGCGACCAGCCCGCGGCCATCGCCGAGCTGGAGCGGCGCATCCGCGCCGACGAGAAGGACGTGGTCCTGCTCGGCGCGACCGGCACCGGCAAGTCGGCGACCACCGCGTGGATGATCGAGAAGCTGCAGCGCCCCACGCTCGTGATGGCACCGAACAAGACGCTCGCCGCACAGCTGGCGAACGAGTTCCGCGAGCTGCTGCCCAACAACGCCGTCGAGTACTTCGTCTCGTACTACGACTACTACCAGCCCGAGGCGTACGTACCGCAGTCGGACACCTACATCGAGAAGGACTCCTCGATCAACGAGGAGGTCGAGCGGCTGCGCCACTCCGCGACGAATTCGCTGCTCACCCGGCGCGACGTCGTCGTGGTCGCCTCCGTCTCCTGCATCTACGGCCTCGGTACGCCCCAGGAGTACGTGGACCGGATGGTCCAGCTCAAGGTCGGCGACGAGATCGACCGGGACCAGCTGCTGCGCCGCTTCGTCGAGATCCAGTACACCCGCAACGACCTCGCCTTCACCCGGGGCACCTTCCGGGTCCGCGGCGACACCATCGAGATCTTCCCGGTCTACGAGGAGCTCGCCGTCCGCATCGAGATGTTCGGCGACGAGATCGAGGCGCTCTCCACCCTCCACCCGCTCACCGGCGAGGTGATCAGCGAGGACCAGTCGCTCCACGTCTTCCCCGCCAGCCACTACGTCGCGGGCCCCGAGCGCATGGAGAAGGCGGTCAACGGCATCGAGCAGGAGCTGGAGCAGCGCCTCGCCGAGCTGGAGAAGCAGGGCAAGATGCTGGAGGCCCAGCGGCTGCGGATGCGCACCACGTACGACATCGAGATGCTCCGCCAGATCGGCACCTGCTCCGGCGTGGAGAACTACTCGATGCACTTCGACGGCCGCTCGCCCGGCACCGCCCCCAACACCCTCCTCGACTACTTCCCCGAGGACTTCCTCCTCGTCCTCGACGAGTCGCATGTCACCGTGCCGCAGATCGGCGCCATGTACGAGGGCGACGCCTCCCGCAAGCGCACCCTGGTCGACCACGGCTTCCGGCTTCCCTCCGCGCTCGACAACCGCCCGCTGAAGTGGGAGGAGTTCCTGGGCCGGATCGACCAGACCGTCTATCTCTCGGCCACCCCGGGGAAGTACGAGCTGTCCCGTGGCGACGGCTTCGTGGAACAGATCATCCGCCCCACCGGCCTCGTCGACCCGGAAGTGGTCGTCAAGCCCACCGAGGGCCAGATCGACGACCTGGTCCACGAGATCCGTACGCGCGCCGAGAAGGACGAGCGCGTCCTGGTCACCACCCTCACCAAGAAGATGGCCGAGGACCTCACCGACTACTTCCTGGAGCTCGGCATCCAGGTCCGCTATCTGCACAGCGACGTCGACACGCTGCGCCGCATCGAGCTGCTGCGCGAGCTGCGCTCCGGCGAGTACGACGTACTGGTCGGCATCAACCTCCTGCGCGAGGGCCTCGACCTGCCCGAGGTGTCGCTCGTCGCCATCCTCGACGCGGACAAGCAGGGCTTCCTGCGCTCGGGGACGTCCCTGATCCAGACCATCGGGCGAGCCGCCCGAAACGTCTCGGGACAGGTCCACATGTACGCGGACAAGATCACCCCGGCGATGGCGCAGGCCATCGACGAGACCAACCGCCGCCGCGAGAAGCAGATCGCCTACAACACCGAGCGCGGTCTCGACCCGCAGCCGCTGCGGAAGAAGATCAACGACATCGTCGCGACGATCGCCCGCGAGGAGGTCGACACCGAGCAGCTGCTCGGCACCGGCTACCGCCAGGCCAAGGGTGCCAAGGCACCCGTTCCCGCGCTGGGCATCAAGACGGACGGCTCCAAGAAGGCCAGGGGCGGCGGCGAGACGGTCACCGACCGGCCCGCCACCGAACTCGCCGGGATCATCGAGGAGATGACCGAGCGGATGCGGGCGGCGGCCGCGGACCTCCAGTTCGAGGTGGCCGCGCGACTGCGGGACGAGGTCGGTGAGTTGAAGAAGGAGCTGCGCCAGATGCGCGAAGCGGGGCTTGCCTGAGCCCGCGGCATCCGGTGTGTTGCAGGACCGACACAAAACGGCCCCGAGCGGTCGCGCCACCGGCGCGACTGCGTAGGGTTCTGGGAAACCGCGCACGGACGGTTGCGGGGAAAGCGGAGAGGGGACAGCGCGTGACGGTCAATATGACCAAGGGTCAGGCCATCAGCCTGCAGAAGAGCGACGGGGGGACCCTGACCGCGGTGCGGATGGGGCTCGGCTGGCAGGCGGCGCCGCGCCGGGGTCTGTTCGGTTCACGTACACGGGAGATCGACCTCGATGCGTCGGCGGTGCTCTTCGCCGACAAGCAGCCGGTCGATGTGGTCTTCTTCCGTCACCTCGTCAGTGACGACGGATCGGTCAAGCACACCGGGGACAACCTGGTCGGCGGCGCCGGTTCCGGCGGCGACGACGAGGCGATCCTCGTCGACCTGCAGCGGGTGCCGGTCCACATCGACCAGATCGTCTTCACGGTGAACTCCTTCACCGGCCAGACGTTCCAGGAGGTGCAGAACGCCTTCTGCCGCATCGTCGACGAGACCAACGGCCAGGAGCTCGCCCGCTACACGCTGGACGGCGGCGGGCAGTACACCGCCCAGATCATGGCCAAGGTGCACCGGGCGGGGAACGGCTGGCAGATGACCGCGCTGGGCAACCCGGCCAACGGCCGTACCTTCCAGGACCTGATGCCGGCGATCCTGCCGCACCTGTAGGCAGAACCCGACCGACGGAGGGTGCCGGGGGTTCCGGCCCGGCCGGGGATCCCCGGCACCCTCCGAGCCGGTGCATACCGGTATCCGCAGCTCCCGGAGGCATCGGCCGCCGGGAGCTGCGACACATCGCGCCGCACCGCACGCGGCACGACACGCGACACGCAGCACCGAATCGTCGAGGGGACAGGGCAATGACGGCCGAGCTGGTCCGGGGGCAGAACCACACCTTGCCCCAGACCCGTCTGGAGATCCGGGTATCGGCCGGCACGCCCGTCGTGGCCGGTGCCACGCTCGGCGACGAGAGCGGCACGGTGCGCGGCACCGAATGGATCGCCCACCCGGGATCGCCCCAGCTCCCCGGGCTCGAAGTGTCCCGGCAGGCCGCCGCCGAACACCGGCTCGCCGTGGACCTCGACGCCCTGCCCGACCCGGTGCACCGGGTCACCGTGCTGCTGGCCCTGCCGACCGGCGTCGGCGGCCCGGTCAGGTTCGGCGCCGTGGCCTCCCCGTTCGTCGCCGTCACCGGGCTCGACGGCACCGAGATCGCCACCTTCACGCTCACCGGCCTGGACACCGAATCCGCGGTCACGGCCCTGGAGCTGTACCGCCGGCAGGGTGCCTGGAAGGTACGCGCGGTCGGCCAGGGCTACGCGGGCGGCCTGGACGCCATGCTCGCCGACCAGGGCGTGCCCCGGGCCGCCGAGCTGGCCCGCTCCATCCAGGACGCGGTCACCCGGGCGATGGCCCGCTCGGTCGCCCCGCCCCCGCCGCGCACCCCGGACGCCGACCGGGTCGCCCCCGGCGCCGGCGCGCCCGGCCCCGTACCGCC
>NZ_JBCEWQ010000168.1:0-18031 GCF_038448545.1 Streptomyces sp. CLV115 | reverse complement strand
GCTCGCTGGGGTCCGCGAGGTTCATGGGCGGCGCGCGGGGGAGGGCACGCGCGGCGCGCGGACAGGGCATGGGCGGTGCTGCTCGGCAGCTCTCCCGGACAGCCCTTTCAGGCAGGCCCTTCGGGCAGCCCCCCGGACCGCCCTTTCAGGCGGCCCTTTCGGGCGGGCCCTTCCGGCGGGCCGTTTCGGGCGGGCCCCCGGGGCGCCGCCCCTCCGGTGGGTGACCACAAACAGAAACCGCCCGCCGCGGCGGCATTCCCACAAGGTGGGTGCCGCCGCAGGGGGCGGTTGTCCTGGTTATCCGAGGATCAGTTGTGGCCGAACCTCCGCTGCTTCCGGTGGGAGACCTGTTCTGAGATCGCGTGCACCGTGTCCTGGGCTGCCGTTGGCTGCGTCTGCTCCTTCGCCTCCGGAGCAGTGCTGCGTTCGTGGCCGCCGGTGCGGGCACCGCGGTTCTGCCGACTCTGCTTCTTGCCCACGATCGTGCCTCCTGTTGCGGATCTCGGACGATGGGCCATCACCAGACTCGCATGTGGGCAGGAAAGGTGCATTCCGGGTGATGGTCGCCGAATGCGACTCCCCACGGCCGCTCCCGGCTCCCGCCTGTCCCCCCAGGCCACCGGACCGGGGGCGGCGCGGGTGCGCTCGGCGGCGGTCCGGGGAGCCCGGCATCCATGACCGGCAGGTCCAGGCACGCCATGAACTGCGCGACGGCCGCCGCGGCGAGGCAGAGGCCCGGCCGGGAGCCTCGAACGGGCCCGCACCCTGGGCTCGGCCGGGCCCGTTCAGCAAGTGCTGTACGGGCCCGGCAGCCGCTCGTGGCTACGAGGAGGCCCGCTGCTCGCGGGCCAGTGTCCTGGCGGCGCTGCGACGCCTGTCGGACAGCACATCCACCGGGCCGCCGGCCCCCTTGCCGGGTTGTTCGCTCCACCCGCGGAGCTTGGCGACCACCTCGGCCAGCAGGTGGTCGCCGGGCTTCACATCAAGGTAGAAGAGCGACTCGTCGGGCCTCTTGTCGTCCGCACCCCAGCGCACGACACCTTCCAGTTCGGCGAGGATGTCGCGGATCACTACCTGCTGCTGGGGGAAGAAGCCGCCCTTCGCGCCGAGCGGGTAGTGGCCCGGCCGGATCTGTACGGCGGTTCCGGAGGCCTGATTGGCCTCGGCCAGACCCCGGCGCACCGCGCTCGGCTCGCGCCAGCCGACCACATCGCCCTTGCGCAGGGCGTCCACCTCGTAGTGGAACCGGCGGATGACGTGCACGAGCACGGTCTCCGCGTCGCCGATCCGTACGGCGACGCGCTCGATGGGCGTACCGGGGACCGGGCGGGACCACACTGTCCCGCCCTTGTCGGCGGCCACTTCCATCTCCCAGCCGTTGGGGCTGTGCTTTCCGCCCCGGGTGCGTCTGCGGCGCTCCAGGGCCCGGCGGGCCGCTTGTCTGATGTGCTCGGGCTCGTTGTATCTGTCTGCTGCGTGGGCGGGGGAGGCGAGGTACTCGGAGAAGGGCAGCGATGCCGCTGCCGTGGCGCCCGCGATCACAGCGGTACGGGCGAGGAACGTACGGCGGGATATGTTCACTGATGCCTTGTCTCTCTCTTGAATTCCTTGGTGACCCGGCGCTCGGATTCCAGTGCGGTGAAGCCGCCCAGTACGACGGCAGTGAGGGCGAGAGCCGCCGCCGCACGGTTGAGGTAGCCGGGGACACCTGCCGGATACGTGGTGCCGTTCTCCAGATGACAGCCGAGCTCAAGTGGGATGTAGGTCGGCCGGTAGGAATCGATCTCCATGACGTGCGCCTGGCCCACGGCCTTCTTGCACGCCAGGTCCCGGCGCGTCTCGTCGAGCGTCACCAGGTGTACGGCACCCCATACGTAGAGGCCGACGGCTCCCACCGCCGCGAAAGCGGCGAGCGAGCGGAGCCGTATCAGAGTGCCGGACTTCCTGAATCCGTTACGAGCGAGAGTTGTGCAGGCGTAAACACCGAGAGCGATGACGATCGGCAACCCGACGAAGACGATGAGAACCAGTGCGGTTGTGCTGTGCCCCGTGTAGGGGTCGGCTGCCACGACTGTTCCTTCTACATCCGGGAAAGGGCGTTGTACTTTTCGAAGATCTGGTAGAGCGCCATGCGCTTGGTCGCGTGCTCTTCCGCCTCGTTGCCCCAGCCCTGGTAGCGGCGCAGGACCTGGAAGATCTCGAACTGTGTGTAGTTCAGGCTCATGGTGCGCATGACGGTTTCACCGCCGGGCGGGTTGCTGCCGCCGGGCTTGCCGCCGGCGTCCCACAGGTGAATGAGCGAGACGGTCTTGACCGCGTAGGCATTGTCCTTGTTGACCCGCTGCCACATGGTCCAGATGTCGGCGTCCTTGGCCGGGTCGAGAACGGTGCCGCTGACGAATCCCTTTTCGATGCCGTAGTTCCAGGCTCGGATACCGACGTCGCCGCTGATCTGCGCGATTCCGGTGGAGGAGTCACGGACGGGTGTCATGCCGCCACCGATTCCCGTGTGGTAATAGGCGACCGCGTGGTCCACGGCCTGGTCGATCAGGTCGTAGTGCCGCATCTCCCAGTACGTGGAGGTCTGGATCAGCGACTTGCGCATGTTGTACTGGCGCGAAAGATCGGTGATCAGCGAATCCTGGGAGAGAACCGTTTCGAGGCACTCGGTGTGCGTGAAGATGCGGTTGCCGTCCTCATCGGCAAAACCTATCGACTGCATGTACGAGCCGATGTTGCTTTTCAGGGCCTGGTAGTGGCCCATGGTGAAGGCGGTGTCGGGACCGTCGGCACGCGGCGCGTTGAAGGACCCCTCGCCGATGTCGCGGCCGGAGGCGATGTTGTGGTCGACATTGATGGCGGCGTCTCCCGTTCCGAGGGTCCGGGTGACGATCTGGTCGTAGGCCCAGTTCGGCGGCAGCGGATATCCGTAGTTCCCCGAGAAGCCGCTGGACATGTCGGAGACGAAGCTGGCGGTGGCGTGGTCCGCTTCGGAGACGCGGATACACACGTTGCGCGGCCCGTAGACGCCGACCCGGTAGGAGTTTCCCGATATGGCCATGGCATCTTCGATGCCCTTGAAATAGGGCAGGATGCTGTCGGTGACTTCGTAGTCGTATGCGTCGAAGTCGACCGCGAAGAAGATTCGGGCTCCGGGCTTGAAGCCGTGCCGTTCGGCCGCATTGATCGCCGCGAAGCCGTCGGCGTTTCCGGACGGATAATTGAATCCGGCGGCGTCGCGTCCGTATGTCTGGTAAATCGGGAAGCAGCGCAGTCCGTGGTCCGCGATGGTCTGGAGCTCGCCGGGCTGGATCTCCTTCTCGGGGAGGGAGGTCGTGCTGGGATTGAGCAGATAGCGGCCGACGTATTTGATTCCCTCGGCTTTCAGGGTTGCTGCACGGGCCGGTGTCACCTTGGTGATTCCGTCGCATGCCTCACCCCTTCGATTCTGGTCACCGTAGGAAACGAGCAGGGATGCCCAGGTGCCGAAGTCCCCCTTCCCGGTGATCGGGAGGTTGACGAATGTCTGGAATGCGGCCGTCTCCCCTGCGAGGGCGCTCCCGAAGGAACTCGTGAAGCTCACGGCGGAACGGCCGTTGAGAATCATCGCGGCGCTGAAGAGCTGCGTCCAGGTGCCGCTGGATCCCTCGGTGAGGGTGTGCTCCGCCAGGCCGGACCTGGTTCCCGGACCGAATATGCCGTTGGCGACGCCGTCGGCCATGCCGAGTTCGTACTGGACGGCGTACAGCATGGACTGGGAAACGGTGCGGGAGTGGTGGCCGTCGCAGGGGATGACGTAGAAGTCCTTGCGGAGGATGTACCGGCCGTTCAGCCACTGCTGAATCGATCGGATGGCACCCGAACCATTGCTGACGGTGACGTAGGCATCCATGTTGAACAGGCCCTTGACGGCCTTCGGCCACAGGACGCTGCCCGGATAGGCGACACTCAGGCCCATGTCCTGGTTCAGCTTGGTGACAGCGGCCTTGACCCGGGAGTTGTACGTGCCGTCGATCTCGCCGCCGTCGTAACCCTTGCAGTAAAGGGCGGACTGGATGATTCGGCAGAAGTTGGCCGAGGGAATGGTCGTCTCGTCCAGCTTTCCGTACTTCTCACCGATCGCCGCCAGCGTGGCAGGGCCGAACGAGTCGGACAGTGAGCTGATGCCCATTTCGTACTGGAGCGCCCGGGTCAGGGCGTACATCGTGGGCCAGCCGGTCACACCGTTCTCGTTCAGCTTGGATATGCCGAGCGTCGCACCGTTGTTGTAGGTCGTGTTCACGAATCTCTGGGCGAGACGAACCATCTCGTCGGCCATGAGCTGCCTCCTGGTATTAGGGCGCGAATGAAGAGAGAGAGGGGGTCGGTCGAGCGCTGAAACGGCAGAATTCGAGCCGCTCCGGTGGAGCGGGACCGGCCGTACCCCGGCGCACATGGGCGACGCCCTGCTCCGGGTTTACGGAAGCGGAACGCCGCCCATGTGGTCGAGCAGGCCGTAACTGCGCCGAGCGGTTCACCGGCGGCTTCTCCCGCAGCAGGCTGCGGAGCGGTGCGCTGTGCCAGGAGGCGAGAGGGCCGGCCGACCGCTCACTGCCGGTGTCTGCCCGTCAGTACCACGCCGTGCAGCGCTTGGTTCCTCCTGATGTGGGCGTCACGCATGCCCGCACCTGCTTGGTGGACGGGTTGTAGTACATGGGCGTCCACGTCGTGTAGGTGTTGGACGTGCCCGCCTTCTTCACCGTCCAGCCGCTCGCGCCGGCGGCCTTCTTGCCCAGGCCCGTTTCGCACGACCCCCCGCCCTTGTTGCAGCGCTCCACCGTGATGTTGTAGGCGGGCGGAATGCTGAGGTATTCGAGACGTGCCCAGCCGTACTGGTCTCCGTCGGTCTTTCCCCAGCGCAATTCGAGATGGTTCGAGCTGCCCAGGTCGATCTCGTGCGGGCTGACAGGGCCCGACTGCCACGTCTGAATATTCGGATCGTGGCCATCGCACTGATATCCACTGCAGGATGCGGCCTGTGCCGATCCGGGAACGGCGATCCCCAATGCCAGAGCGGCAATTACGGATCCGAAAATGGTGGCGATTCTGGACCTGCCTCGCATACGGCTCTCCTCTGGATTTCCGGGCGGACGAAAGGGAAATCATTCGACAGTTACCCAGGGTTAAGGGTGGTAACTGTCGGTGCATTCGGGATGAGCATACGTGAAGGGTTCGCGAATGAGCAATGGTGAATTGGTGTTCGCGCATTCGCCTCCGGTGAGGGATTTCCGGAAGAGCTCCATGATCTTCGTTGAAGTTTCCTTTATGAGGAAAAATGACGGATCGTGGCTATATCTTGAAGCGCTGCAGGGCTTTCCCGCATGGCCCGCATGGCCCGCATGGCCCGCATGGCCCGCATGGCCGGAGTGGCCGGAGTGGTCCGCGGGAGGGGCGAGTCCCCGTGCCGACCGGCACGGGGACACACGGCGTGGGACCTCGCGCGCCGCGCCGGTGTCTCCACGGGCACGGCGTCGAACGCGCTCTTCGTGCCCGCACGGCTCCACGCTGCCGACGGGCCCGGGTGTTCTCTTCCGGCGGGGCGTCCTGCCTCGCGGCATCAGGCCGAGGCGACGGCGGGCCGCCGGGCGGGAACGGCTCGCCCGGCCGTGGATGCCGTGGCGACTGCGCCCGGGCTGCGACCACCCTCTCCGAGGACGGGCTCCTCTGCGCGCCCCGGGCGGCGCGCTGCGCGCTGGTGCCGGTAGTCGCGCATGGCGTCCTCGCGCCAGGCGGCGAAGGCGGCATCGCACAGCCGGTCACGGAACCGGCCGATTCCCATCCAGCGCAGCACGGCCCCGGACCGGTCCAGGGGGAAGTAGGTCTCCCCGGGCCCGGTGGTGCCCGCTTCCGGTTCACCGGGAGGTCCAGGCGTCCATCCCAGGGCGGTGACCGTGTCCATGGAACGGAGGCTTCCGAAGATGCCCGGCATCCGACGGGCCTTCCGGCCCAGGTCCAGGTGTTCCACCTGCACCGGACCGGTGTCGTCGGCTGCGTCCAGGGACGTGGTCAGGTCCCCGCCCGCCTGCCCCGCGCGACCCAGTACGACCTTCTCCTGCATCAGCACCCTGCCGGTGCCGTGGACCCGGATGCGGGTGCTGCGGTGGGTGGTGATCTCGTCCGAGACCACGAACGGCCTGCCCGCCCAGGTCAGGACGGCTCCGTCGCCCACGGTGGCGTGGATCGTCCAGGACGACGGTGTGTCGCCCTCGTAGGCGACCGTGCCGGTCGGCTCCACGACGTCGAGCCAGGCGCCGGGCGCGACGTCCACCTCGATACGGACGTCGTCGCCGGACAGCAGCAGCGCCCGGGTGGCGATGAGGCCCACCCTGGCTCCGCCGGCGTCCTGGTCCACGATCCGCACCGTCAGGTGCCCAGTGGTGTGGTGGACGCGGCTGCGTCCGGTCGCGGGGGCAACGCCCAGGCGGGTGGGTCCGGTCACGCGATCTGCCCGGCCCTCGTCGGGGCGTGGTCGTGCGTGTGGGTGGTGCCGTCGGCGTGAGTGTGCGGGTGACCGCCACCGCCTTCCTGGCCGGCGTGGAAGTGCGGGGCCATGGGGCCGGGGTCGACAGGGGTGTGATCACCGGTGCGGTACCGGGCGAGGGCCTCGCGGACCCAGCCGGTCAGCATCCGGACGGACGCCTCGTCGTGCCGGGACAGCGCGATCACCGGGGATCCCTTGCGGGCCTCGCTGCCCTCGCGGGTCATGCGTTCCACGTCCACGCCCACGTACTGGCCGAGGTCGGTCTTGTTGATCACGAGGAGGTCGGCGCGGGCGATGCCGGGACCGCCCTTGCGGACGACGTCACCGCCGCCGGCGACATCGAGGACGAACAACTGGGCGTCCACCAGGGCGGGGGAGAAGGTCGCGGTGAGATTGTCGCCGCCGGACTCGATGACGACCAGGTCCAGAGGGCCGAAGTCGGCCTCCATGTCCTCCGCCGCCAGCAGGTTGGCGGTCACGTCGTCGCGGATCGCCGTGTGAGGGCAGGCACCCGTCTCCACCGGGCGGATCCGCTCGGGGTCCAGCACCCCGGCGCTCCTGAGGAAGCGTGCGTCCTCGTCGGTGTAGATGTCGTTCGTGATGACCCCCAGGCGCAGTTCGCCGGACAGGGCCCGGCACAGCGTCGCGATCAGCGAGCTCTTGCCGGTGCCGACGGGACCGGCTACGCCCAGACGCATGGCGCGGGCAGGGGCGGTGGTGTTCTCAGGCACTGAAGAGTCTTTCTGTGGTGGTGTCGTGGGTCTCGGCCCAGCGTTCGATGAGCGGGGCGCCGTGGGCAGGGATCTGTTCGGGGGTGTGCAGCCGGGCGACCTGAGTGGCCATCCGGTCGATGTCGGGCAGCAGGCCGTTCACCCACCCGGTGACGACCAGGGGGTCCTGCGGTTCGAGTTTGAGCAGGGCCGCCGTCACGGTCTGGACGTCGTCGTAGCCGACCAGGCGGGCCACGTCGGCGGCGTCCATCCCGGAGCGGTGGGCGAGCAGCCCCAGCACGACCGGGCGCGACCAGGTGCGTGCGCGAGCGTCCAGGGGGCCGGGCCACAGCGTCTGCAGGACGCGCAGGTACCCGCGCCCCAGGCGCCGCCCGTTGGCCCTGAGCGCCGGGCTGGGGGTCCGGGCCGCCCAGGCGGCCTCGACCGAGGCAAGATCGCCGCCGTCCGCTGCCACCGCACGGGCGACGACGGCGGTCCCCGCCTCCACCCGGGTGACCGTGTGCAGGCGGGAACGCAGGTAGGCGGGAATCTCGGCCGATGTCGTACCGGCCCGCAGGGCGGGCTCCAGGCCGGCGGACTGGGTGTGCCCGCCGGAGGGGAGCCGGGCGTCGCCCAGCAGGGCGAGCAGGAGCGAAGAGGCGCTCACAGGGCGTCTCAGAACAGCAGGTAGCGCTGGGTGAGCGGCAGGCTCTCGGGCGGATTCGGCTGGTCGAGGAGCCAGAACCCCGGGCGCTCCGGGTGCGGGGTGAGGTGATGTCCCCGTTGAGGGTCGACTCCCGGGATCTCGACCGCGATCCGGAACTCGGCCGGATCGATGTCGATCCCGAAGAGCTTGTCGTTGAAGACCATGTCCTGCTTCGTGACGTCCTTGACGGGCTTGGCGCCCTTCAGCTCACGACGCAGCCCGAGAGTGTCCTTCAGCGAGTCCTTGAAGACACCCTTGCCCCGCACCGCGCTGTAGGGGTCGGTGCCGGCGGGCGGGTTGAGGACCTTGTCCGAGACGAACGCGTAGGACAGGTGCGAGGCGATCGGGGCGGCCATCGCCGGCCGCAGGAGAGTGGGCTGCGGGGCGGACACCGAACCGTTCGGGTCGCCCAGATTCCCGACCACCATCGCGCCGCCCTTGATGACCATCTCGGGCCGCACACCGAAGAACCGCGGATCCCACAGCACCAGGTCGGCCAGCTTGTCCACCTTCACCGAGCCGACGTACTCGTCGATCCCGTGGGCGATGGCGGGATTGATCGTGTACTTGGCCACGAAGCGCAGAGCGCGGGCGTTGTCGCCCTCCCCGTGCTCGGGCCCGTAGAAGAAGTTCGCGTCGTGGAAGGTCTTGTGGCTCCACTCCTTCATGACGTGCGCGACCTGCCAGGTGCGGGTCACGACCTCCCCGATGCGGCCCATGGCCTGGGCGTCGGACGAGGTGATGGACATGGCACCCATGTCGTGGAGCACGTCCTCGGCGAACATGGTCGTGGAGCGGATACGGGAGTCCGCGAACGCCTGGTCGTTCGGGTTGCGGAGATCGAGGTGGTGGGCGGAGGCCAGCATGTCGATGTGCTCGGCCACCGTGTTCACCGTGTACGGCAGCGTCGGGTTCGTCGAGGCGGGCAGGACGTTCTTCTCGGCGGCCACCTTCATGATGTCGGGGGCATGCCCGCCACCTGCGCCCTCGGCGTGGAAGACGTGGATGCCGCGTCCGTCGACGGCCGCGAGGGTGGTCTCGCAGAAGCCGGCCTCGTTGAGGGAGTCGGCGTGCAGAGTGACCTGCAGGCCCCAGTCCTCCCCGGCCTTCAACGCGGCGTCCAGCGCCGCCGGGGTGGCCCCCCAGTCCTCGTGGATCTTGTAGCCGCCGGCGCCCGCCAACGCCTGCTCGTCCAGACCGTCCTTGCTGACGGTGTTGCCCTTGCCCAGCAGCAGGACGTTGACCGGCAGGTCGTCGAAGCTGCGGTGCAGGTTCACCAGGTGCTGCGGACCAGGGGTCACGGTGGTCGCCTTGGACCCCTCGGAGGGGCCCACGCCGCCGCCGACCAGGGTGGTGGTCCCGGTGGACAGGGCCTCCACGACGGCCGAGGGGGAGATGAAGTGCACATGGGTGTCGACGGCGCCGGCGGTGAGGATCTTTCCCTCGCCGGAGATCACGTCCGTGGAGGTCCCGAGTTCCAGCCCGGGGGTGACGCCGTCCATGACGTCGCTGTTGCCGGCCTTGCCGATCGCGACGATCCTGCCCTCCTTGATGCCGACGTCGGCCCGCACGACGGCACTCCGGCCGGCGCTCTCACCGGGGACGAGGCCGGCCAGTTCCTGGGCGGGGGAGACGTCCAGGATCACCACGTTGGTGATGACGGTGTCGGGGGCGCCCTCGATGCTGGTGGTGGTGCCCTGCAGCATGGACTCGCGAACGGTCTTGCCGCCGCCGAAGATCGCCTCGTCGCCGCCGAAGGTGAGGTCGTGTGTGACCTCGATCCAGAGGTTGGTGTCGCCCAGGCGGACCTGGTCGCCCACGGTCGGGCCGTACGACTTCGCGTAGTCCGCGCGCGTGATGGTGGTCATTGCATTCCTCCAGCTGGGAGTACGGGGCGGTCAGTCGAGGGAGATGTCGCCGAGCTGCTTGTCCTTGCGCAGACCGGGAACACGTCGCCGCCCGCTGATCGCCACGACTTCGATCTCCTCGCTGGGGGAGGACTCGGGGCTGAACCGCTTGGAGTCCCCCGGAGGGACATCGAGGCGAAATCCCCAGGGGGCCCGACCAGGTGTCTTCGACCGGTCGTGCGCCAACCGGCGGACCGCGGCGATCCGGTCGGGCCAGGGCGATTCCTCGTCCTCCAGAACGCGTTCGGCCTCGCCGACCGCTTCCTCGTCGGTGAAGAACAGCAGGTCGTCGTTGACGTCGGCCAGGTGGATGTGCGAACCGATCTGGATGTCGCGGTCACCCACGTTCATCACGTACACAACCGCCTGCGCGGCCGCGGAGTTGAGCACATGCTTCGAGTCGGGCTCCTTGACCCACACGCCTCCGACCGGGTACTCGGAAAAGTCGTAGTCCGCCGTCGGATCCAGGGCGGACGGCTTGAGCGAAGGCTGTTCGACCCTCGGGCCGGAACCGGGCGGCGTGGGGACGGGCTGTGCGACCGGGCGCCCGACCGGCTCGGGCGGGACGGGGAAAGGCTGCGTGGTCAGCGGCTGGAAGTAGGGCATGGGGCGTCCTCAGCGGATCGGGTTGTGGAGGGTGACGAGCTTGCGGCCGTCGGCGAAGGTCGCCTCGATCTGCAGGATGTCGAGCATCTCGGGCACGCCCTCCATGACGTCGGCACGCGTCAGGACGCTCTCTCCCTCGCCCTGGGTGTCGCCCTGCCGCTCGGGCAGAGGAATGGTGGCGTCGCTCATCATTTCGTCGACGGAGTAGGTGCCCGCCCGGGCTTCCTCGATGACCCAGCAGCTGATGTAGGCCACGGCCTCCGGGTAGTTCAGCTTGATGCCGCGTTCCTTGCGGTAGCTGGCGAGCATTCCCGCCACGCTCAGCAGCAGCTTTTCCTGTTCTGAGGGAATCAGGTGCATCCGTGCTCCTCTGTGGTGGTGATGGCGTCCCTGGCCCGGGTGGGTCAGGAGCATCGGCCGGACCCGGCTGAAGAACAGGCCGCCAGGACGGCTCCGCCGGGGCTCGACGTGCGCGTGCGGGTTCTGTTCGGCGAAACCCTCGCGGGGCCGCAGCGCCATGAGCCTCGTGCTCGGAGCGGCCGGATCACGCCGGGACACCTCCTGGGCGACGCCGCTTCGGCAGGCACTCTGCGGAGGCACGCACTGCCGTGCCGGGCTCCCGCCACCTGGCGAGTGGGCGCACCTTGCTCGGAGACTGGAATGCCTGCGGCCTTTCCCGGATCCAGGGACGAATGCGAGTCCGCGGAGTGAGGCGGGACCATCGTTCACCGGCCGAGCCACGCTGCGCCGTAGTCGATCATCCTGCGACCGGTCGGGATGCTGCCGCACAACCGCCCCTTCCCCCCTCGAACGGATGCCGACGCGAGCGTTTGAACGAAGCCGGTGACCGCCGGAAGGGGGACGGGGACGTAGGGGAAATGATGAGCCGGGAAGCTGATTTCCATGACGCCGGATTCAGCCCGGCCGGGCCCGCCGCCGTAGGACCGGACGCGCCACCGTCGTGGCACCGGACACGCCTGCCGTCGTAGGACCCGGACGCGCCTGCCGTTGGGGCACACGCCACGACCGGTGCGGCGGCGGGCGCGTCGGCTCGGCGCGCGGTCGACGCCGACCCGGACAGCTGCGCCGAGAGCGGCAGCTGTCGCGTCCTCGCGCGACCCTGGAGGAGGAACCCCGGCCGCCGAGACGACAGAGCTTGGAGGCCGGGATCTCGAAGCCGACTCCTCTACGGCTCCTCTGCTGCTCTGCGGCTCCAGAAGGCCCGCAACGCAGATCAGGCCCGGTGCTGATTTCTCAGCACCGGGCCTGACCTGGTATTTCAGCTGTCGGGGTGGCGGGATTTGAACCCACGACCTCTTCGTCCCGAACGAAGCGCGCTGCCAAGCTGCGCTACACCCCGATCGCCGCCGGTCTCCCGGCGACATCGATTACTTTAGCCCACTCGCGCCCGCAGGCGAAATCCGGTTTCTGCGCCGCCGGCGTGGGAAGGGCCGGGCCCCCGGGCGGCGCCCCGGGCCGGTCCTCAGTCCTGGGGAGTCAAGGTCAGAAGGGTCACCTCGGGCGGGCAGGCGAAGCGGACCGGGGTGTAGCGGTTGGTGCCGCAGCCGGCGGAGACGTGGAGATAGGCGCGGTGGTCGCCGACGGAGTGGGTGGAGAGGCCCTTGACCCGGTCCGTGTCCAGGTCGCAGTTGGTGACCAGGGCTCCGTAGAAGGGGATGCAGAGCTGGCCGCCGTGGGTGTGACCGGCCAGGATCAGGGGGTAGCCGTCCTGGGTGAAGGCGTCCAGGGAGCGCAGGTAGGGGGCGTGGACCACGCCGATGGAGAGGTCGGCGCCCGTCTCGGGGCCGCCGGACACCTCCGCGTAGCGGTCGCGCCTGATGTGCGGGTCGTCCAGGCCGGTGAAGGCGAGCTCCAGACCGTCGACCTTGAGGCGGCCACGAGTGTTGGACAGGCCCAGCCAGCCCGCCTCGTCGAAGGCGTCGCGCATCGGCTCCCAGGGGTTGTGGACGACGCCGACCGCGGGCGCGTTCCCGTTGAGGCCGTGCTTGCCCCGGGCCTTTTCGAGGAGGTAGCGGGCGGGGTTGCGGAGCTTGGGGCCGTAGTAGTCGTTCGAGCCGAAGACGTACACCCCCGGGAACTCCATCAGCGGGCCGAGGGCGTCGAGGAGTTCGGGCACGCCCTCGGGGTCGGAGAGGTTGTCGCCGGTGTTCACGACGAAGTCCGGGCGCAGGCCGGCCAGCGACTGGAGCCAGGCACGCTTCTTGCGCTGACCGCTCACCATGTGGATGTCGGAGACCTGGAGCACGCGCAACGGGCGTGCCCCGCGCGGGAGTACGGGAATGGCGACCCGTCGCAGACGGAACGAGCGGGCCTCGAATCCGGCGGCGTAGGCGATGCCGGCTGCGCCGATCGCCGCGCCGACTGCCGTGACTTTCAGGGGTACTCCGTAGCGTGCGCGCATGCGTCCATCGTCGCAGACACCGTGCGGCAGACAGAAAACCGGCGGGCGCCGGTCGCCCCGTACCTGCCACAATCAGCACATGACCACGCTCAAGTCCAAGCTCAAGGAAGACCTCACCACGGCCATGAAGGCGCGTGACGAGCTGACCTCGTCCACGCTCCGGCTGACGCTCACCGCCATCACGAAGGAGGAGGTCAGCGGCAAGACGGCCCGCGAGCTCTCCGACGACGAGGTGCAGAAGGTGATCGCCAAGGAGGCGAAGAAGCGCCGCGAGGCGGCCGAGGCCTTCGCGCAGGGCGGCCGCACCGAGCAGGCCGAGCGTGAGAAGGCGGAGGGCGAGATTCTCGACGCGTACCTGCCGAAGCAGCTGAGCGACGACGAGCTGGGCGCGATCGTGGCGTCCGCCGTCGAGGAGGCCAGGGCCGCCGGGGCCGAGGGACCGCGCGCGATGGGCGCCGTCATGAAGATCGTGAACCCGAAGGTGGCCGGGCTCGCCGACGGCGGCCGGGTGGCCGCCTCGGTGAAGAAGCTCCTCGCGGGCTGAGCCCCGTGCGACGGGGACCGCGACAGGGACCGCAGCAGGGGTAGAGCGGGGCACCCCCTCGTTCCGGGGTCGAGCCGGGTGGCTCAGGGCCCCTGCGTGCCGCCTGCGGTCCGGCCCCGGTGGCCGCCGCCGTTGTTCCCGCCGGTCAGGTCCGGCGAGATGGTGATGCCGGGGAACGGGCTCTTGTCACCGGGCTTCTTGCCCCCGGCGCCGGGCCTGCCCCTGTCCCGGCCGTGGCCCCTGTCCTTGTCCCGCTCGTCGTTCTTCGGCGGGTCCGGGATGTCGACGGTGTTGAAGGCGGGGGCGGGAACTCCGTTGAGCGCTCCCGTCATCGCGTCACGCCAGATCGGTCCGGGGACCTGCCCGCCGTACACCTTGTCCTGGTACACGCCGCCGATCGTGATGCGCTCCATCTCGACGCTCTGGGACGGGCTGCCGACCCAGACCGCGCCGGACATGTTCGGCGTGTACCCGACGAACCAGGCGTTCTTCCGGGCGTCGGTCGTACCGGTCTTGCCCGCGTTGTCGCGGCTCTGGAGGCCCGCCTCCTGGCCGGTACCGGAGTCGACCACTCCGCGCAGCAGGGTGTTGATGGTGTCGGCCGTGGTCGGAGTCATCGCCTGCGAGCAGGTGGTCTTGGGCACGGGCAGCGTAGTGCCGTCGGCCTTGCTGACCGACTCCATGGCAACCGGCGTGCAGTACGTACCGCGGTTGGCGAAGGCGGCGTACGCGCTGGCCATCGTCAGAGGGGACAGCCCCTTCGAGCCGAGCGCGATGGCGGGGGACTGGGGGAGCTTCTCACCGTTGCCCTGCACCACACCGAGCTTGTCGGTCATCTTCGCCACAGGGCAGAGACCGATGTCCTCGACCATCTGGATGAAGTAGGTGTTGACGGACTTCTCCATCGCCTCCTTCAACGCGTACGGACCGCGCTCCGACTCGTTCTCGTTCGGTACCCGCTCGCCGTTCAGGTTCACGTACGGCTTGTCGCAGGTCTGAACCGTCGGGTAGGGCATCTCGTAGGGCGACGAATAGACCTGGGTCGCGGGCTTCCCCTGCGCTATGGCGGCCGCCGCGACGAACGGCTTGAACGTCGAACCGGTCGGGAAACCGTAGTTGGAGCCGCCCATGGCCTTGTCGACCGAGTAGTTGTACTGGGTCTCGTTGTTGCCGAAGCCGTACGGCTTGGACTGGCCCATGCCCATGATCTTGCCGGTGCCCGGCTGGACCAGCGTCACGGCCGTCGCGACCTTGTCCGACTTGTAGACGTGGCTCTTGATCGAGGCCTGCACCGACTGCTGGGACTGCGGGTCGAGCGTCGTCCGTATCGTCAGGCCGCCGCGGTTCCAGATCTTGGCCCGGTCCTCCTTGGTCTTGCCGAAGACCGGGTCGGTGAGGAAGACATGGCGTACGTAGTCGCAGAAGAAGCCGGCGCCGCTGACGGCGGTGATGCAGCCGTTCTTCGGCTTCTTGACCCGGAGCTTGATCGGGGTCGCCTTCGCCTTGTCGGCCTGGGCCCGCGAGATGTCCCCGACGTCCGCCATGCGCTGGAGCACCATGTTGCGGCGCTTGGTGGCCTCGGCCGTGTCGTTGACCGGGTCGTAGCGGCTGGGCGACTGCACGACGCCGGCCAGCAGCGCGGACTCCTCCAGCGTCAGATCCTTCGCCGACTTGGAGAAGTAGCGCTGGGAGGCGGCCTCGACGCCGTAGGCCTGCTGCCCGAAGAAGGTGATGTTGAGGTAGTTCTCCAGGATCTTCTTCTTGCCGAGCTCTTCCTCGACCTGGATCGCGTACTTCAGCTCCTGGACCTTGCGGCCCATCGTCTGCTGGGTGGCCTGCGCGACCTTGTCCGGGTCGTCGCCAGCCTCCTCCACGAAGACGTTCTTCACGTACTGCTGGGTGAGGGTCGACGCGCCCTCGGCGGTCCCGCCCGACTGCACATTGCGGTTCAGTGCGCGCAGGATGCCCTTGAGGTCGACGGCCCCGTGTTCGTAGAACCGGGCGTCCTCGATCGCGACGATCGCCTTCTGCATGAACGGCGAGATGTTCTTCAGCGGGACCACCGTGCGGTCGCGTGAGTACACCGTGGCGATCGTTCCGCCCTTGCTGTCCAGGATCGTGGTGCGCTGGCTGAGCGGCGGAGTCTTCAGATTGGCCGGGATCTCGTCGAATCCCTCGACCGTTCCCTTGGTGGCGAGGCCCAGTGCTCCGGCGGCCGGCAGCGCGATGCCCGCGAGCACGACTCCGGAGAGCGCGGCGACACCGAGGAACTTGGCGGCCTGCTGGGTCGTCGAGAGACCCCCGCCCGAGCGCTTCTTTGGCATGGGGGCAGCCTACGTTCTCATTCGCCGGACACACGTATATGCCTTGGCCTAAGCTGCTCTCAACTGTCACAGCAGTCCGGTTCCGTATCAACCCCCGTGCAAGTCCCGGCCACGACCCCAGGCGTTCCCGAATTCGCCTCGTGTGTCATTGAACGTCCGTTGTGATCCAGGTGAACTGTCCCGATTCTGGCGGGATAGTCGCGTATGCCCTCGCCTCACTCCCCTGGGTGATCTGCCGCATACGCATAGTCCGTTCGGGCCATTCAAGATTGGGCCCGAAGGGGGTGTTGTGCTGTCGCCACCTTCCGTAACGTCCTCAACTGGCAGCGGTGAATATGCCGCTTGCCGCCGTGGGGGAGCCTCGATTCGGGAGAGGACGGCGCCGTGATGGGCTGGGTAACCGACTGGAGTGCGCAGGCAGCCTGCCGCACTACCGATCCGGATGAACTGTTCGTACAAGGGGCAGCGCAGAACAGGGCCAAGGCGGTGTGCACCGGATGTCCGGTGCGGACCGAGTGCCTGGCCGATGCGCTGGACAATCGCGTCGAATTCGGCGTGTGGGGCGGAATGACCGAGCGGGAGCGTCGCGCACTGTTGCGCAGGCGGCCCACCGTCACGTCCTGGCGCCGGTTGCTGGAGACCGCGCGCAGCGAGTACGAGCAGTCCACGGGCATCCTGCCCGTGGCGATCGGACTGGACGACGACGAACTGCACGAGAGGTACGCCGCAGTGGGATAGGACCGGCGGGTCGCTACGCAGCTCCGGCCGGGGCGGAACCGGTCGCGAGACGGTCTCCGATGGCCCTGAGCCCTTCGAGATCATGTACGTCACCGGGCAGCGCGGCCACTTCGGTCACGGCGACCTCGGGATGCAGCGCGGTGAAACGGTCACGTGTGCGCTGTTCGCGCGCGACCACCTGCATCCGTTCAGCATGCAGACGCAACAGACCGGCGGTCAGCTCCTCGACGGAAGCGGCCGGCACGCGGTCCGAAGCGGTCGGGTGGTGGTACGAAGCTGCCGGTGCGTGGTCCGAAGCAGTCGGTTCGTGATCCTCGGTGTCCTTCTGCTCGGCGGTGTCCTCGCGCTCGGAGTTGTCGGGCGTGACGTCGGGGGTGTGGTCCGGTGCGGAACCGGGCGTGGCAACGACTTCGGGGGAGTCGGGAGCGACCGAGTGGTCGGCCCGGTCACGAAGTCCAGTCTTCCCGGTCGTCTGATCCACAATGCCGACCCCGTCAAGATTTTCTGCGGCGGCCAGGGCGTGCTCGGCGGAGAGCCGGGCGGCATCGCTGCCGTGGACCCGGTTGAGCACCAGACCTGCCAGCGGCATCTCCTCCGCGGCCAGCCGTTCCACGAAGTACGCCGCCTCGCGCAGCGCGTCCCGCTCCGGTGTCGCGACGACCAGGAACGCCGTACCGGGCGCCTGCAGCAGCTTGTACGTGGCGTCGGCCCGGGTACGGAAGCCGCCGAACATGGTGTCCATCGCCGCGACGAAGGTCTGTACGTCGCGCAGGAACTGACCGCCGAGCAGCTTGCCGAGGGTGCCCGTCATCATCGACATGCCGACGTTCAGGAACTTCATCCCGGCCCGGCCGCCCATCTTCGCCGGGGCCATCAGCAGCTTGATGAACTTCCCGTCCAGGAACGAGCCGAGCCGCTTCGGCGCGTCCAGGAAGTCCAGCGCGGAGCGCGACGGCGGGGTGTCGACGATGATCAGGTCCCACTCGTCGCGTGCGCGCAGCTGCCCGAGCTTCTCCATCGCCATGTACTCCTGCGTGCCCGCGAAGCCGGCCGACAGGGACTGGTAGAAGGGGTTCTCCAGGATCGCGCGGGCCCGCTCGGCGTCCGCGTGCGCCTCGACGATCTCGTCGAAGGTCCGCTTCATGTCGAGCATCATGGCGTGCAGTTCCCCGGCGTCGCCGTCCTCTCCCCCGCCCTTGATGCCCGGCACCCGGCGCGGGACGTTGTCCAGCGAGTCGATGCCCATGGACTGGGCGAGCCGGCGGGCCGGGTCGATGGTGAGGACGACGACCTTGCGGCCGCGCTCGGCCGCCCGTACCCCGAGGGCCGCCGCGGTCGTGGTCTTGCCGACGCCGCCCGAACCGCAGCAGACGATGATCCGGATGCCGGGGTCGTCGAGCAGCGCGTCGGTGTCCAGCGCGGGTGCGGGGAGGTTCTCCGCCGACTCGGCCGAGGTGTCCTGTGCGGGGTCCGGGGAGGGGCTGTCCTCCGTCGCCCCGGCCGTGCCCGTCGTGGCTGTTCCCGTGCGCTGTGTCATGTCCCCACCCCTTGTCC